>NZ_JBNCLE010000014.1:0-182476 GCF_049844495.1 Micromonospora sp. DT48 | reverse complement strand
ACAAGCCGTACGCATCACCCGCACCCGCATCGTCGCTGGCAAGACCAGCCGCGAGACCGCCTACCTGACCGTGTCACCACCCGCCGACCAAGCCCAGCCGGTCGACCTGCAGATCTGGATCCGCCGCCACTGGCACATCGAAAACAAGATCCATCACGTACGCGACGTGACGTTCCGTGAAGACCTCCACCAAGCCCGGACAGGCAACGGACCCGCCATCCTCGCAACGCTACGTAACACCGCGATCGGCTGGCACCACACCACCGGCGCGACCAACATCGCCCGAGCCACCCGCCAAGCCAACCGCCGATCACACGACCTGATCACCGCCGTGACCAGCAGCTACCCGACAACGCAATAGCCCTGCGTCTGAACCTCCGGGGCGGCAGGATCTCGTCGCCGAGCCGCTGCCGTCCGCCCTGGTCGACGGCGGTTCCTCCCCGACCACGGCCGCAGCCCCGACCACGGCGGCGACACCGACGCAGTCGCCGTCGCCGGTGGCGCAGACTCGCACCATCACCGTGACGAAGAAGGTCCCGTACAAGACGAGGACGGTCAACGACTCGTCCCTGGCCAAGGGCACCAAGAAGGTCAGCACCCGTGGGGTGCCGGGTGTCAGGACCCTGACGTACGAGGTCACGGTGGTCGACGGCGTCCAGACGGAGAAGAAGCTGATCACATCGGAGATCACCACGCAGCCGGTGACGCGGGTCGTCCGGGTCGGCACCAAGCAGGCTCGGCAATGTGACCCGAACTACGCCGGCGCCTGCGTACCCATCGCCAGCGACGTCGACTGCGCCGGTGGCAGCGGCAACGGCCCCGCCTACGTCAGCGGCCCCGTACGGGTGATCGGCTCCGACATCTACGACCTTGACCGGGACGGAGACGGCATCGGCTGCGACCGTTGATGTCGGCGCGGCACGGACATCACCTGCGCGGGCTGGCCTTCAGGTCACGCAGTATCGCCAGACCGAGGACGAGCAACCACGCGTAGCCCGGCCACAAGGCGAGTCTTTCCAGCAGGCCCCCGAGGTCGGCGCCCGGAGGGATGCTTCGGCAGAAGGCGCGCTGTTTCGCGGTCGCATCACCGGTCGGTCACTCAGAGCAGGTTTACCCACGTAGCGTGCGGGAAGGGCTCTGCAAAACGAATGAGGTTCTATCGACGTCGAGCGAAGGATGATCTGATGGGTGGCGCACGCGGTACAGAGATTGTCAACGGTTGGCCGGAAGAATCCCGTGAGGCAGCTCAGCTGGTCATCGACGCGTACGGCGAGCCACACGAGGCGACCGAGTCGCTGCTCGTGTGGCACAACGTCGGCCCCTGGAAGCGGATGGTCGCCTCCCGCGACTTCTACGCCCACGAATTCCCCACGTCGCACACCGATTCGGTCGAGTCCTTCATCGACTACCGGGTGCCGGCGGACGTGGTCAGCCAGCTCGCCGAGTTCGACGGCAGTGTGATCGTCGATCGCACCGCCGGCACGGTCTCCGCCCGCTGTCATGACGAGCAGGCGAACCTGCTGGCGCTCAACCTGATGCACGACATCGTCACCGGCCAGCGGACGGCTGAAGAAGCGCGACAGTACTACGCCAAGGAGTTCCTGGACTACCGGCGCAAGAAGCCCACGCCGTACATGGATAAGCTTCACTTCACGCCGGGCGACGGAGACACTGCCGACCCCGACCACCCGTTGCTGACAGAGCAGGATCTCCAGCAGGCCGTGGAGGAAGGCAAGGCCGCGTAGGCAGGGCGGGCGATTCGAAGGCGACAGCTACGACTCCGCCACGAGCACCGCACCTCATGCCAGCTTCAGATCACCCCAAACGGTACGCCAATTGCGCTGACAGGAATTGCACGGTTATGGCTCCTGTCGGAGGCGTCTTGTAAGGTCAGACGCATAATCACCTGCGAAAACGAAGCCCGGAAGAATCGTCTTCCGAGGTGACCGTTCCGCGTTTCACCGATGGCGTCCGGATGTAACAAAACGCAACACGAGAGGGGTGGCCGATGGCCGACGACATGGGCTCGACAGTCCCCAGGCGACAGCTCGGGCGGGCACTACGCGACCTGCGCACCGAAGCCCGCATGACCCTCGACGGCGCGGCCGAGGCCATGCAGTGCAGCCGTCAGAAGATGTGGCGCATCGAGACCGGCCTCGGCCCCACCCGCGCCGTCGACGTCAAGGCCATGTGCGAGCTGTACGCCGCCACCCCCGAGCTGACCACCGCCCTCGTCGCCCTCGCCAACGAAACCAAAGCCAAGGGCTGGTGGCACTCCTACGGCGACGCCATCCCCGACTGGTTCGAGCTGTACGTAGGCCTCGAATCCGCCGCCTCCCGCCTGCGTGGGTTCGACGAGTCCCTGATCCCCGGTTTGCTTCAAACGGAGGCATACGCCAGAGGCGTCTTCCAGAACCGCACCGACATGAGCGACGACGACCTGGAGCAGTTCATCGGCGTCCGGCTTCAGCGGCAGGGGCTCCTGCGACGGCGGCTGCCGAAGGCACCCATGCTCAGCTCCGTGCTCGCCGAGTCGCTGCTGATCAAGCAAGTTGGCGATCGGACGGTGATGTCCGATCAACTACGCCACCTGCTCGACCTCACCGAACTGCCGAACGTCTCCATCCGCATCCTGCCTCTGTCCGCAGGGGCGCACTACGGCGCCCTTGCCGGGACCTTCATGATGCTCGACTTCCCCCTGACCAACCGGACCACGCCAGAGCCGTCCGTCATCTACAGCGAATCACTCACCGGCGCGCTCTACCTGGACCGCCCGGATGAGATCGCGGCCTACGAGAAAGTGTGGGCAAGCCTCGATCTGCTGGCCCTCGATGAGCAACAATCGAGGCATCTGATCAACAAGATCATCGGAGAGGTTCACCATGGCTAACCTGACCGACGCCCAGTGGCGCAAGAGCATCCACAGCGGCGACAACGGCGGCGCATGCGTCGAGGTCGCCGACAACCTCCCCGGCCTCGTTGCCGTACGCGACAGCAAGGACCCGGCCGGTCCCGCCCTCACCTTCTCCCTCACCGCCTGGAGCAGCTTCATCCGGTCAGCCATGATCAGGCCTTGAGGGGCAGCCGATAGTACTACCGACCCGAACTAAAGCGAGCAACGTGTTGAACGGAAAGTCGATACTCCTTCATGTGATCGGCATCGTGCTGGGGCTGCCTGGACGGCTAGGGGGTCCATTTTCGGGCCCCCACCACCAATGGGCGGGTACCTAGTTGTCAGGACTTCTATATCGTTGATTGTCGTTGCAGCACTACGGAAGACTGAGGGCTTCTCGACAATCTTGAAAGCAAAAAGATCGCGCGCGCAGGCCACTTCCCATCCTGCGTCCGGGCGAGGATGGAAACGCGATTTGACGGGAGAGCCGTGGGCGCGCGAAAAGCTTTAGTCGTTGGAATAGATGGCTACTCTGGGCGACATGCTCCGCTTGAGTGTTGCGTTAATGACGCGACGCAAATCTCAGGCCTGTTGGCCGAGGAAGAGTATGGCTTCGAGGTCACCACCCTAACTGAGGAATACGCCACTCGGCCCGCAATTATGAGATGGGCAGCAGAGGCCCGATCCAGCCGATCGGAACTAGTCCTATTCTACTTCTCCGGACACGGTGTTGCGACGGATCTTGGTACATATTTAGTCACAGCCGACAATGCAATGTACGACGAAGGCATCGAAATACAGAAGCTGATAACGGTGTTGGCGGGAGACCAGGAGGCTCGCCATGATACCTTAGTCCTCCTAGATTGTTGCCACTCTGGTGTCGGTGTCACACTCGACGAGACACAGAGTGGCACTCGACCCATTAGCAATGACGACCTTCGTGTCAACTTCGCAAACGAACGTGCTATTGCCGTCCTAGCCGCGTCACTGAGCAGTCAAGTGGCGTGGGAGCAAAAGAATCACGGCCATGGCGTCTTCACCTATCACCTACTCCAGGCACTCTACGGAGAGGCTGCCGATCACGAGGGCTTCGTGACAATCAACAGTATTTACGAGGTAATCTCTCGTAACATGAGTCAGCTCGTAAGCGATCGCGAGCGTCAGAAGCCCGTGTTCCGTGCCCATGTCCCTGGCCGCCTAGTTCTGGCCGCTGGAATGACTCCGTGCCTGGCACCTCCTGTACCCGAGGCGACCCTGCGGCAACTAGAGCAGGAGGGTCAGCAGATGCTCGACGCTTTTCTTCAGTTCAAGATGCAATACGGTTCAGCCGAATGGCGGAACAGTGGATACGAACTGGCATGTCGGAGGCTAGAACTTATCTACCAGTGGTTTGAAAAGCGTGCTGCACTAACTGGCATGCTCTCTCTCCCCGGGTTCCGCCAAAGCCGCGAAACCCTGAACCGGTACCGCACCGAGTTGGGTTTGGTCGAGACCGACATGCGGATTAAAGAAGGCGTCCTCAGTCGGCAGATTGGCACCGGCGGGTTTGGAACTGTCTGGCAAGTCGATGACAGGGATTCCGGCACCTCAATCGCATATAAAATTTACCATACACAGGAGATGCAGGACGCGACGAAGGTAAAACGTTTTACCAATGGTTACCAGGCGATGACCTTGCTGAGTCATCCGAATATCGTCAAAGTACATCGGTTCAGCAGTTGTCCCGTCGGGTTCACGATGGACTACATTGAGGGCGCAAATCTCCGCGATCTTGAACCGAAATTCAGCCTTGATGGCCCTGCTGTCCTGGTACTTCTCATCGATATAGCCGAGGCAGTGAAGCATGCGCACGACCATGATGTGATCCACCGGGATATTAAGCCTGAAAATATCGTGTGCCGTCTAAGCCCGGAAGCCCGGCAAGTTCCGTTCCTCACCGACTTCGACCTCGCCTGGTTCAGTACGCGCACACAAACGGCGACGCAACATGCTATCGGAGTCATTGCTTACGCGGCACCCGAGCAGTACAGCGCGTTCAATGCGAAAGCGTCGGGTGCCAAGACGCCCGCACTCGACGTCTTCTCGTTCGGCCAGCTTCTATACTTTTGTTTCACCGGAAAAGACCCCGACCCGGTAGATCTCTCCCGCAACTTGGAGACTCTTCAACGGGAAGTCAAGGGCATCGGTTCTAACGAGTTCGTCCGACAGATCGGAGGGCTGTACAAGGACTCCACTGAGTGGCACCCCGGCGACCGAATCCAAAGTTTTGAAGAGGTATTGAATCGATTGCGGCGGATTCAAGCGGAGCTGGAGAATACCGATACTGATATACGCCTTAGCGAGGACTCATTCTTGTCGGAGCTTATATACCAGCTTACTAGAGACCCACGCGAACCTGGTGATCCCAGCTTTATAAGCCACAGCGGTAACTGGATTGTCCATTTGGCATGGCACACAAAGCTCTGGCGCAAGGAAACAACGCCTGCTCTCGTGATCGAGTTCACCCCGCAAGGGAGAATCGGACTCGAAAATGTCAGTAATGAACAGATGCGCAGAGTACTCAATGAGCGGGTAAATAACAAGTTGCGCCACCACAAGCCCTTCGCCAATCTGCGGAAGGGAAACCGCGGCGCCTACCAGGTTTTTGTGGAGTTTGGCCCAGTCACGTTGAGTCGTAACGGTATCGAACCGGTCGCAGGTGCGATTCGCTCTACGTTGGAAGCGCTGGATGGCTGACCAAGCAAAGCGCTGGAACCGGCCGAGAGGTCGGACTACTGGGGGTGCCAGCCGGCGTCGACCGCATTTTGAAGCCGCTTACTGAAGACAGCGTGCGCTTGGCGATACTCGTTTTCCCGATCAGCCTTGTAGAACGGCGCGCTGTACCCCTCTGGAACCGGATTCCGCTCCAGATCATCGAGGTGCGCCATCAGTTGCTCGTAATGTTCCTTTGATTGGCCATACCCGAAAGTATACGGATCTGCCGCGATCTTTCGACCAGCACGGTCAAACCACATCTCGTGTTCCCGTTCAGTCAAGATGGGATAACGAGAGCGCAGCACTGCGAGCAGTTCCTCTACCTCGATACGCAGCCACACGGAAACTAAAGCGTCGATCTCGACTAACGCCGCTCGTCGCGCCCGTTCAGTCCGCAAGGGCGTATCCATTCTCCACTCGGGCCCGACCCCTCCTAGGGGTTCAAGCCCTTCCCATTGCGCCGACCAACCTTCGGTGGCCCACCCTTCCTCGTACAACTCAGACCACAGCTGTGAGTATGCGTCAGTTACGCAGTTCAGCCGTAGCGTACGGAGTAACAGACTTGTTGCCAATGGGTGTTGATCTTCGAGACTGGGAAAAGTTGCCGCAGTCCCTACATCGAGATGCCCACGGCCAGTGATTCGAAGCTGGTAGTCGAGGGGAAGCGCGGCCATAAATCCAGCCATGATCGCTGTCTTCCGGTTACTGCTTAACGCCATCGTGCGAACTGCATGCACATGGGAGGGGCCCGGAGGGACAATCGCCGCGAATAGTGAGCGCTCGATGTCGAACGCAATCATCTCTCGCCACGCCAGCCGGTAATAATCTGTGCAGCGCCGTTCACCCCAAAAATCCTGTCTAGTCCGATTCCTGAATTCAGCGCCAGAAAGGCTATAGTTCGTTCTTGGAATGAATCCAGGAGAAAGGCTAGTTAGGTCAACTGGATCCCAGTCGCTCCTGGCACGACAAGGCACGCGTGGCTGCTTTACCAGAGGTGCCGCAATCCCGAGATGCGGTCCCTGAATCACTAAGCCGCGAAGATCGGAAGGCACCTCTTGATCCCATCGGATCAACCCTTCCTTTTTTCCATTGGCCTCGTCGTAACCTCGGCTGATGTACGTTGCCTCGCTCGCGAGCCGACGTCTGACATTTGACAGGGCAGCAATGGCGCGCTCCTCTTCAACGGTAACGGGCTGCAGCAGGGGCGCACGTGTCGCAGGCCCTCCACGCTCGTCGTCCATTAGTCGCTGCCAGATGCCAAGCACACCCTCGTCAACATAGATCACTCGCGACCGGTGCGGCCGGTTATCCCACGATCCTTGGTAACGCTGTCCCGGCACTTCGCCACCACCGGGGTGATCCAAGGAAGACGTAAGGACCGACGCAGCATAAAGTCGACTTAGATGAAGAAACCCAATGGCGCCACGAGGTCCATAGATATGCACTCCAAATTCGGTACTCCTGGTCGCGTCCGCGAACGCCCAGTTGGCAGAGTTCACAAAGCCGGCGTGTACACGGAGGTGGCGATAGGCGGCCTCACGCAGTGCCCCCTCTTTGGTTCCAGAGAAATGGGTATCTGGATGCACAAGGCCAGCAGTACCCTGTACACCGATGCTGCTCCATACACGACACACCATCGCTCGGTAAAGATTGGGCTGAGTGCCCGCTAGCAGGGGATACGAGGCGCGACTTCCGAGGAACGCCACGGTGCCAGCGTTAGCTGTCAGTTCTTCCCGAAAGGCGACCCGAGGGCGAGACAGGCCTAACAGTCCTGCTTTTCGGCTGTGCCACGCATCAACTGAAGCCTTCTCAGTCAGCCGAAACCATGGAAGGTGCTCGGCGAGAGTGGCTGCCTCATCCCACCGTGGCCGGACCCACGGTGGGTTGCCGACCTGGAGGTCGAAGCCGCCGTTGGCGAACGCCTGCGCGAACGTCAGCTCCCAGTGGAAGAATCCCTGCTGCTCCGCGATCCGCTCTCCCGTCAGCAGCCACGGGAAGCGGTCGGTCAGCATCCAGGGCGAGTCAACGCCGATGACACCGTCGAGCTTCTGCTCGAAGTCGCTCATCTCGGCCAGGCTGTCGAGCCTGCGGCCGTAGAAGCGTTCGGTGTTCTCGTCGGGGTCGGTGCGGCCGATCAGCGCCTCCGCGAAGGTCAGCCAGTCGTCCAGGTTGGTCAGTGGGACCTGCTTGCGGAGCTGTTCGGCGACGGTGGTCCGCCGGGTGCCGGTCGCCTTTGCCGGGAGCTTTACCTGCTGCGGCTGCACGTTGCCGAGCAGGTCTGCGACCTCGTAGACCACCGGTGCCTCGTACGCCGGCTCGTCCTTGACGTGGGCTACCTGGACGGGCGCGGCCGGGTAGGCGGGGTCGGAGCCGTCGAGCAGGCCGACCTTGTCCAGCGGCCAGAACCAGAGGGCGCACCAGACGTCCATCAGGGTCTTGAGCCGCCAGTACGGGGTGCCGGGTGCGGTCAGGTCGGCGAGGATCTTGTCCCGGGCCACCGCTTCGGTGACCGGCGGCAGGTCGTCGGCGCCCCACACCTTGATGTCGCGGCGGATCTCCCGTTCGGAGATGGCGAGGCGCTGCTGCACCAGCCCCCACAGGAACTCGACCCGACCGGCCAGCGCCTGCAAGCGCTTCACCTGGGAGTTCTTGCCCTTGGCGGACGGGGTGCGCTTCATCGCCGTACGCCAGGCTTTCAACCGGGCGGTCTCGGCCGGGGCGAGTTCGCGGGCCTCCTTCTCCCCCGCGACCGCGCCCCAGCCGTCGGCGGGGAGCAGGAAGTGGTGGATGCTGCCCTCGTCGATCGGCCCGTCGCGGAACGGTTTCTCGGCCGGGGCGGTGGTCAGCCACGACTTGTCGGCGAGCTGCTTCGGCTCGTACGTCTTGCGTCCGCAGCCGATGAGCGAGTTGCCGCGTCGCAGGTGCAGGCCGAACCAGGGGGCTTGCAGACCGGCGTGCATGACGTTGAGCCAGAGGGATACCTCGGCCAGCTCGACGGCGGTGCGGTTCAGGTCGACGCCGTAGCAGTTGTGCAGCGCGACGTACGCCTTCACCCGCTGGAGTTCCAGGTGATACTGCTCCGGGTCGAGGGTGGTGTCGAGTTCCTTCTGGCGGCGGCGCAGGTATTCGGCGGCGACCTGGTTGATGGCCTCGTTGAGGAACGCGCCGGAGCCCAGCGCCGGTTCGCAGATCGTCCAGTCGAGCAGCTCCCGGGCGGGCGTCACCGTGTCGTCCTGGTCGAGGCGGTACTTCAGGGCGAGTTGGACGGTGACCTCGGTCAGCGACTGCGGGGTGTAGTAGGAGGCGCTGGTCTGCCGGTCCCGACCGGCGAGCCGGTAGACGAACGCCCCGGGGGCGTAGCTGACCCGGCTGCGCACCCCCGTGTACGGGTCCTCCTTGTAGACGAAGACGTTGTCGTCGTACTCGTCGGCTTTGGAGGCGGGGATCATCCACGAGCCGTCCTTCGGGTCGCCGTTCTTGGCGACCTCGTAGAGCTGCTCGGTGGCGACGAACCCGGTGTACGACATCAGGCCCTCGTAGACCGCACCGAGCTGGTTGATGCCGAGTTGGGCGTACGAGATGAAGCCGCCGCGGCGCTTGCGACCGCCCTTGGTGAGCATCAGCCGGCGCAGCACCTGGTAGAGGACCTTGTTGCGCAGCCGGGTGTCGATGGTCGGCGCGTCCGCGTCGTCCTCGTCGTCGCTGTCCGGCACGGGGATGAGGCGGCCGATGAGCTTGGTCTTCTCCGGCAGGAAAAGGTCCGACTTCATGGGTTCGAAGCGCAGGCCCTCGCCCTCGCTGGCGTGCTCGTCGACCTCGGCGCCATCACGCGGGCGGTGGCCGTCGTTGACCATGCGGAACAGCAGGTCCAGCGACTCGTACAGGTGGAAGCCGTCCTCAGCGGAGGGGGCGAGCCGACGGCTGACCAGATCTCCGAGGCGGGCCAGGCTGTAGCCCTCGACGTACTGCGGGTCGTTGACCGGCAGCACCCCCAGCTCGGGGCGCGCCTCGGCGTAGAGCAGGAAGAGGATCCGGTAGAGGTAGCGCAGCGCTTCCCGGCCCAGGTCCTTGGCCAGTTCGTCTAGCGTCATCACGTCCTGCGGCTGGTAGCCGGCCTGGCGGATGCGGTCGAGAATCTCGTTGGCGATGAGTTCGACGGATACCTTCAGCCCTTCGCGCAGCTCGCCGGAGACGCCGACGGCGTGCTGACGGGAGCCGGCGACCAGGTCGGCGAGGGGTTCGGTGCCGCCCTCGGCGGGTGGGCGCAGCGAGTCCGCACCGAACAGGGCGGCGACGACGTCGTACTCCTTGTCGTCGTTGCGGGCGTAGAGGGTGTCCAGGCTGACGGCCAGGTAGCGGCCCTCACCCCAGGCCGCCCGGTCGGCGAGCGTGATCACGCCGCCGCTGAGGATCAGCACATACCGGGGCGGTTGTTCGGCTGCGAAGAGCCAGGATGCGAGCTTCGCGCCGGTGGTGATGGTCTCGTTGCCGGGCAGGGGGACCTCATCGAGCAGCCGACCCGCGCCGTCCTGGTCCTGGGCGGCTTCGGCGTCGACAGCCCAACCGCAGTCCAGTGCGACGATGCCGTGCGCCGCGCCCATCTCGGCGTGGGCGACGCGGATCTCGTGGTCGTGGCCGGCGCGCTCGACGATGATGGTCTGCGGCTGCGGCTCGAACCCGAACGCCGTCAACAGCTCCTGGTGCAGCTTGCGCAGCCGCTCCGGGTCGAAGAACTCGTCGTCGGCCAGCTCGGCCTTCGCGTCGAAGTAGGGGCGGCGCATGCCCCGCAAGCCGGTGCGCGGCGTCTGCTCACCGGCCTTTTCCCGCTCCGCCCACTGCTTGGCCAGGCCACCCTTGACGGTGGTGGGCAGGATCTCGGCCAGGTAGTGCGCGGACAGGTACTCGCCTCGGTTGGTCAGCGACTCGAAACTCATGCGGCACGCTCCGGAGACGGGACGAGGACGGCGAGGACGCGCAGCAGCGGATCACCGGCGGTTTCCAGGCGGTCGAGCAGGTCATGCTGCTCGGCGACGGTCGCGGTGACCCGCTGGCGGCGCTTCTCCCGGTGTACGGCAGGCAGCTCGTCGAGGAGGCTGGCCTGCGCGAAGTGCGTCAACTGGTCGCGGTAGCGCTTCAGCGGCTCGGCGTTGGCCGCGTCCCACTCGGCGCGCTTGCTCTCCAGGTGCCGCCGGGCCACCTCGACGGCCTGCGGCAGGAGGTGCGTGAGTGGCTCGACGGCGACGGACTCCGCGCGGTTGACCATGTGCGGGCCGACACCGGCCGCGCGCAACACATCGTCCATCGGCGCGATGACCGGCTCGCCGGGCAGGCCGGAGACGGCCATCCACTGCACGACGGTGGGCTGGCCGAGACGGTTGGCGTAGACGCCCTGCACCAGGAAGACCGGCGCGTCGACGTCGGCGGTGAGCACCGGTGCCTGCTGGCGGCCAAGCCGGATGAGCACCTTGTCGACCAGCCAGTCCACCATCGGGTGCACGTCGCTGAGGAAGGCGATCTCCGGCCACATCGGGGTGCGGCTCTGCCGGGCCTCGTCGAGCTTGCGCTGGGCGAGCCGCCGATCGAAGGTGACCTTCAGTCGCAGGTCCTCGCCTTCCCGGTGGGCGCGCAGGTAGGAACGGGGCAGGTCGGTGAGCCGGTGCACCAGGTCGTCGGGGGCGAGGAAGGTCAGCAGTTCCTCCTCCCGGCGCAGGTCGATGCGGTCCTCCGGCCGATCGTCGTAGATCTCGCTGAGCGCGGCGTCGACGAAGTCGCGGGTGGAGTCGAACAGCTTCGGCACCCGGGCGCGGAGCACGTCGGCGTTGACCGGTGCGGTGCCGACCTCGCCGAACAGGTCGGCCATCACGTCGACCTCGGCGTGCGCGGCCTCGTACGACTCGTCCACGGTGCGGCCGTTGAGCAGGTCGCGGACCAGCCGGTCCTCCTCGGCCTTCGCGTCGTAGAGGCCGGTGGCGGCCTCGACGCTGCCGAGGCTGCGGTGAGCGTTCTCCTCCCGGTGGAGCAGCTTCTCGGAGACCGTCCGGTCGTCCTTGGCGTCCTCCCGGCTGGAGGTGAGGATCAGTGCCCGGAACTGCGGCCGGTGGCGCTGCCCGTACCGGTCGATGCGGCCGTTGCGCTGCTCGATGCGGATCAGGCTCCACGGGATGTCGTAGTGGATCAGGTGGTGGCACTGCTGGTGCAGGTTGACGCCCTCGGATGCGACGTCGCCGGTGAACAGCAGCCGCACCTCGCTGCCGGCCAGTTCGAACTCTTGCAGGATGCGTTGCTCGTCGGTGTCGGCGACTCCGCCGTGCAGCACCCGCACGGCATTGGGCTTGAGGCCGAGCAGTGCGGGGACGGTCTCGGCCAGCCACTTGATGGTGGGCACCCGCTCGGAGAAGACCACCACGCGGGTGTCGCTGCCCTTGCCGACACCGATCCGCTTCAACTCGTCGACGAGGTGGGTGAGTTTGCTGGAGTCGCGGTCGGTCATCGCCGAGGTCAGCTCCGCGAGTCGATCCAGCGCCGTCCGTTCGGTGCCGGTCGCCTTCTTGCGTCGGTTGGTCACCGTCTCGTGCAGCGCCCGGTGCGACGACAGGAACGACTTCAACAGGGTGTACGGGAAGAGTCGGTGCTGGCCGGTGATCGCCTCGTCGCTCCACTTGCCGGCCAGCCACACGTCGGTCAACTCGTCGAAGATCTGCTCCTCGGCGTGGGTCGCCGGGCAGTGCACCGCCTGGGAGGGGCCACGGTCGGCCCAACGGTCGCCCATCTGGTCGCGTACCTCCGGGCTGATCTTCGTGCGCCGCAGGTAGAGGTGGGCGATGTCCTCGGCCCGGTAGTCCCTCGGGTTGGCGATCGCGGCCGGGTCGAGCAGGGAGATCAGCTGGGCGAAGGACTCCTTGTCGCCGTTGTGCGGGGTGGCGCTGGCCAGCAGCAGCGCGTCGGTCTTCGCGGCGAGCCGGCGGGCCAGCTCGTTGCGCTGGGTGCCCTTGTTGATCAGGCTGTGTGACTCGTCGATGACGACCGCGTCCCAGGTGCTGGCGTCGAGGTGGTGCCCGAACTGACCGGCGTCCTTGAGGGTGTCGACCGAGATGATGGCCCGCTTGAAGTAGGTGAACGGATTCCGCCCGGCGGGTATCTCCTGCTGGATGCGCTGGATGCCGGTCGAGTCCAGCCGAACCAGGGGGATGGCGAAGCGGGTCCAGAGTTCCCGCTGGAACTGTTCGAGCACCTGCTGCGGCGACACCACCAGGATGCGGTCGCCCCGGCCCCGGCGGATCAGTTCGGCGAGGATCAGCCCGATCTCCAGGGTCTTGCCGAGCCCGACCACGTCGGCGAGCAGGATGCGGGGACGGAGACCGGACAGGGCCAGCTCGACCGGGCGCTGCTGGTAGGTCAGCGGGTCGAGCAGGAACCGATCGGCCAGGGCCAGACCGCGTTCGGTGCGGGGCAACGGCGTACGCCGGAACACCGCCTCCAGGAACAGCCGACTCTGCCGGAACCGCGAGGAGGTGTCCCGTACCAGCACGGTGTCTTCCGGACGCATCGCCTGGATGTCGTCGAGGCCGTCGAAGAAGGTCGCCTCGACGTCCTGCACGAACTCGGAGACACCGACCGCCTTGATCATGGCGCCGTCGGCAGTGCCGGTCTTGACGCTGCGTACCAGCCATTCCTCGTCCCGGACGACGATGCGGGAGCCCGGGGCGAAGGCGTCCTGGGTGGTGGTCATCGTTACGGCCTTCCTAGAGGGTGGCGCGGCGGGCGTACCGGCGGCGCAGCCTGTCGACAAGCCACTGCACATCGGCCTGTCCGGTCGGGCCGGGCTCCACGAGGGTGGTGGCCGGTCGGGATTCCTCGACAGTCGGCTCGACTGTCGTCACGCCCTCCGGATCCTGCTGGGGATCGTCCAGGTCAGGGGGCACCAGCAGTTCGGTCTCGCCCACGTAGGTCAGTGCCGCCACCTGCCGGCGCAGGTCCACCACGTTCGTGCCGCCGGCTGTGGTGGCGACGGCAAGCAGCCGACTGCGTACGGTGTCGAGGCTGGGCCGGGCGGTCGGGTCGTGGGCGAGCATCGCACCCAGCAGCGGGGCCAGTTCGCCGGGCACACCACTGAGGTCGGGCAGGTCGCTCGGCTCGGTGATGCGCAGCAGCAGGTTCCAGGAGTTGCTCTGCGGGTAGAGGGTGTGCCCGGTCAGCGCGAAGACCAGCGTCGCGGCGAGGCCGTAGACGTCGACGGCGGTGGTGAGGTCCCGTTCACCGCGTACCTGCTCGGGCGACATGTAGGCGGGGGTGCCGACCATCGCGCCCGGTTCGGTGAGGTAGTCGTTGCGATCGACGAGGACGGCGAGGCCGAAGTCGATGAGTTTCGGACCGTCCGGTCCGAGGATGATGTTGTGCGGCTTCAGGTCGCGGTGCAGGATGCCGGCCTGATGCACCGTGGCCAGGCCCTCGGCCAGCATCGCGCCGACCATGGCACCGTGTGGCGTCGGCAGTGGCCCCTGGGCGTCGACGTGCTGACGCAGCGTGGCACCGGGGACGTACTCGACCGCCAACCAGGGCGGATCACCGAAGGGGTCGGCGTTCTCCAGCCGCGCCACTCGGGAGCCGTAGACCAGCTTCAGGCTCTCCACCTCGGCGGCGAACCGCTCCTGCATGGTCGGCGCGTCCAGCAACTGCTTCTTGATGACTTTGATGGCGACCCGCTCCGCCGTCGGCGACACCGCGAACCACACGTCGCCCATGCCACCGGACCCGAGCGGCTTCACCAGTCGATAGCCGCCAATGTTGCCCAGTGCCACCAGTCCTCCTCACGACGCCCCCGTACGACCATCGCCTCCCGTCGGTTCCAGCCGCGCGCCGGGTCGGGGACGCATGACCGTACAACGAACGGCAACCCGTGGGCCAACAGCCGATCCGCTCGTTTCTCCTGGCCAGTCACCCTGACGGGGACAGAAAAGCGCAGGACGTGAGCCGGTCCGGCCGGTCGATCCTCGGGCTCGCCACACCGCAGTCAGATATCTGACGGTCACCCCTTTGGCTGTTACTCCTTCACGTACCGGCGACAGGGACGTCAGGTGATCCGTTCGCACTCGGAATACGACGTGCCGCGTCTTGTCGGACCCCCGTCGTAGCGTGGGGCGATGAGCGACATGGAGGCGATCGTCCGGCGGGCCTGCCTGCGTCTTCCCGAGGTCAGCGAACGGCTGAGCCACGGCACCCCGACCTGGTTCGTCCGGGGCAAGAAGTCGTTCGCCACCGTCTGGCCCGACGGCCACCACCAGGACGATTTTCCGCACCTGTGGTGTGCCGCGCCGCCGGGCTCGGCGGCGGAGTTGATCGCGGAGGATCCGCGGACCTACTTCCGCCCGCCCTATGTGGGCCATCGCGGCTGGGTCGGGGTACGCCTCGACACCGGCATCGGTGCGGCCGAGCTGGCCGAGGTCATCGAGGACGGCTACCGGGCGGTGGCACCTCGGGCGCTGCTCGCCCGGCTGGCAGGTCCGCAGAGCCCCGCGTCGTAGCGACCTGACCCGCTGCGCGCGGGGCCCCGCCTGCGCCGGGCGTGCCGGTCGGGCGGCGGTCAGCGGCTGACCCGGACCGCCAGTCGGTCCAGGTAGGACACCTGCAACCAGACGAGTATGGCCAGGAACAGCAGGAGGAGCGGAAGCGGCAGGACCGCGCCCAGGGCCAGTTCGTCCGCCGGGATCCGCATGGTGTTGATGTCCGTGATGACGCTCAGCGGTGCCGGTCGGCGGGGTGGCTGCGCCGCGAGCCACCGCCAGAGCACCTGTCCGGCGCTGACCAGCCAGGTGACCACACCGACCAGCACGACCATCGGCGCGGCCGGGGCGACCATGCTGCGGCCGAAGCTCCCGCCCGCCCGCCAGCGGGGCTCCAGCCCACGGAACAGCACGGTGAACAGGAACAACGCCGGGATACTCACCCAGCCGGGCGGCATCGCGCCGAGGAACGTGCCGATCTGTCCGGCGTCGCGGGTCCGCAGGTACGCCTCGATGGCCAGTGGTCCGGTGCCGACGAACAGCCACGGCGCGAACGGCAGGAGGAGCAACTCGCTGAAGCGGCCGAGCGGGCGCAACCCCCCGATGGCGAACCCGCCGATTGCCGCGATGGTGATCGTGACCAGCGCCGACACCAGCGTCGGCAGCCACGTCAACGTCAGCATCTCGGCCAGGTCGGGAGACGGCATCGGCGCGACGTCGTTGGTGTACCGCAGGCTGCGGCGCAACCACGGCCACGCCGCCCACAGCATGACACCGACGAGGAACACGCCCGCTACGACCAGCCCGATCCCGCTCTTTCGGCGGCCGCCCTCCGCCGCCGCGCTCGAATCGGTGGTGGTGTGGTTGTCGTTCTCGCGGTCGGCGGCGCGGTCGACGGTTTCGATCCGGATGCGACTGGCCAGCAGCAGCGCCGTCGCGGCCAGCCCCAGCAGGGCCAGCGGGATGAGCAGCAGTACCGCGGCGGCCGAACCGCCACCGAGGTCCATCCTGATCAGGGAGGCCATCACCACGTGGGTGAGCGGAACCTCGGTCCGGACGGTCAGCAGCGGCGCGGTGAAGCTCTGCAACGTCGCCGCGAGGATCCCGAACAGCAGCAGGCCGGCGACGGTCAGCGCCGCTGGCAGCGCGTCTCGGCGGTGCCGCCGACCACGCATCGTGGCGAGGAATGCCGTGGTGGCGACCGCCATGACCAGCCCGGCGGCACCGACTGCGGTCAACTCCGCGAGGGTGGCCCACGGACGGGCGCCGATCTCGGCCGGCTCCAACCGGTCGAGACGCCAACCCACGAGCAGCGCCACCGGCGCGTACCCGGCGACCGGCACGGCAAGGAGCGCACGGGTGGCCCGCCTGGCCGAACGCCCGGTGCGGTCGGCGAGCAGCGCCAGCAGCGGCGCCACCAGCAGAGCCAGCGCCAGCGGGACCAGCGTCAGCACCAGGGTCCAGCCGAAGTCCGCGACGATTCCCCGTTCGAGGAGTCGCTGGTAGTTGTCGGCACCGACGCTCTGCACCGGGCCGCGCAGGTTGTCTCGGGTCGTCGAACGCCACACGGTCAGCGCGGTGGGTATCAGGTACGACCACACGAGGGCGAGCAACGCGGGAATCAGCAGGACGAGTCCGATGCCGATCCGGGCACCACTGCCCAACCCACCAGGGGCCACCTTCGCCGGGGGTGCTGCGATGCTCATGATGCTCCTTGCCTCGTCGAGCCCTGGCCGGACCTGACGATAGGCGTGATGATCAACCGACGCCACGATTCAGACCGATGAAGATCGCCGGAATCGCGTCGATCGGGTACGGGCACCCGCCAGCGGTGGGTACGCGTACTCAGCGTGGGTGGGTGCGCGTGCTCAGCCCGGGGTGATGCCGAGGCTGGCCAGGACGGCTCCCTGGTAGACGGTGACCGGTTCACCGGTGCCGTCACGGCGGACGATCACCACGGTGTCGAGGGGGCCCGGTCGCGGTCCGGCCCTGGTGGAGCGCAGTGAGATCAGCAGGTGGCCGGTGTCGGGGGTGAGGATCACCGTGTCGATCCGCTGGTCGGGTCCGGCGCCGGTGGGTACCTCGGTCCGGCTGCCGGAGCTGTCGGTCACCAGCAGTCGGGCCGCCCGTTCGTCGCCGTTGTCGTCGGTCAGGGCGTGCCAGACCGCGCCGTCACCGAGGGTCGCTCGGGGGGTGGCTCCCGGTGGGGCGCTGGTGACCGTACCGTCGGGGCTGAGGGTGAGGATCGTGCCGTCCGGTTGGAACGACGCTGTCGCCACCGACGCGGCGTTGGTCGGCGCGGCGTCGTCGGCGCGCACCGTCACCGACGACGCTGCGGGGGTGTCCGGATGGACGGTCGCGGTCGCGGTGGACAGCCGCACCGACCAGGTGCGGCTGGGGCGGGGGGCCCGATGGCCGACGTCGGGCGCGGCCGCCAACTCCACGACCAGGGCGGTGTCGCCGGAGACCGTAGCGGTGACCGAGCCGGTGACCGGCGGCAGTTGGGTGCCGGATCGGTCCGGTGTGCCGTCGACCACCGGGGTGACCGTGCCGGAGGCCAGGTCGAGCACGGCGATCCGTCCGGTGCCGGACCGGGTGTCCACCACGAGCGCGCGCCGCCCGTCGGGGGCGAAGGCCACCTCGCCGACCGGGGTGAGCAGGCTACGCGCCTTCTTGTCCGGGGTGACCAGGCTGATCGTCCGGTACTTGTCGGAACGGTGCAGCACGGCGAACCCGCCGCTGGTGAAGACGCCGGGTACGTCCCGTCCACTGACCGTCACCGTGGGCTGTGACCGGCCGGTCTTGGTGTCGGCGATGACGAGCCGTGGGGGGCGCTCGGTGGTCAGCGCGGCCAGGTAGCGGCCGTCCGCCGAGGCGGCGATGGGATGTGACGGCATCGCGATGGCCGGACTCGCCGCCCCGGACTTCAGGTCGATCGCGCCGTAACGCTCCCCCGCCCGGTCCTGCCACACCACACCGCCACGGGCGATCGTGCAGGTGGCCTCGACGGCGGGCCGGGTGGTCGTGCCGTCACCGGTCACCGCGAGACATCGCGATGCGGTTACCGACAGCGCGTCGGTGACGCCTGTCGCCCGCCGGGCGTACACGTGGTCGGGCAGGTTGGTCTCGCGCAGCCGACCGCCGACGAGCAACGCGTCCCGGCGGTCGTCCCCCAGCCCTCTGGCGATGGTCGGGTAGCGGGGATCACCGAAGGCGACCTCGGCGTGCCGCCGGTCGGGTTGCCGGTCGGCCAGGTCGTCGCCGAACTGTTCCACGGTGAGCAGGCCGACCAGGTCGGTGCGCCGATCGTCCGCGACGGGCACCGCCAGCACCGCCGGGCCGAGCCCGCGCACCTCGGTCGGCACCGATGCCACCCGGACCGGCAGCTCGGTCGGTTCCGCTCCGGTGCAGCCGGTGACCACAGCCAGCACCAGCAATCCCGTCAGCCCGGTCCAGCGCGTTCCTCTCATGCCCGCCATTGTGATCACCTACGCAAGTCGAGCCTTGCGAAGGTTCGACCGACGGCAGCGGGCGCGGTTCGTGGGACCGCGCTTGTCCGACCGGTGACGGTGCCCCTACCGTCACGGTATGGTGCGCCGGCTGACACTGTGGGCGGTCTGCGCGACCGCCTGGTGGCTCGGGTACGCCTGGATCAGCGCCCGCAACTACCACCAGATCACCACGGAGTGGGGCATCTACCTCCCGTGGTCGGAGGTGCTCACCGCCGAGCTGATCACTGCCGGGCTGTGGATTCCGCTGACCGTTCTCGCCCTCGCCCTGTCGACCCGGTTCCCGCTCGGTCGGCCGACTCCGGTCGCCGTGGGTCTGCACCTGGCCGGGCTGGCGGTGGCGGTGCTCGGACGCTCGTGGGTCGTGCACCGGCTCGACGAGTGGTTGGGCTGCTGGCCGGCCCTGCCGATGCTCGCCGAGTTGGCCATCGACCAGCGTCCGCAGCACGCGTTCACGTACGTGATGCTGACCGGTGTCGGTCACGCGCTGCACTACGCGGCGGCGCACCGGCGTCGCGAGGCCGAGCTGGCCCGCGCCGAGTTGGCGCGGCTACGCGCGCAGATCCGCCCGCACTTCCTGTTCAACGCGCTCAACACCATCGCGGCCGTGGTGCACGACGACCCGGACCGCGCCGAACGCATGGTCGTCGACCTGGGGGCGCTGCTGCGGCAGGCCCTGGAACACGGCGACGACCGGCCGGTGCCGCTCTCCACCGAACTGGATCTGACCCGCTGTTACCTCGACATCGAACAGCAGCGGTACGGCGAGCGGCTGCGGGTGTCCTGGGATGTCGCCCCCGACGCGGCGGAGGCGCTGGTGCCGCCACTGGTGCTCCAGCCGCTGGCCGAGAACGCCGTCCGGCACGGACTCGCCCGGCGGGCCGGTGGCGGCGAGGTACGCATCGTCGCGCACCGTCACGACGACACGCTGCGGCTGATGGTCGAGGACGACGGTGCCGGTCCGCGTGCCGGAGCCGGTTCGGAGGGCATCGGGCTGGCCAGTGTCCGTACGCGACTGCGTGCCGCGTACGGCCACCGGGGCGAGCTGACGGCCGGCGCGCGGCCGGGCGGCGGGTTCCGGGTGGTGCTGCGCGTGCCGTGGCGGTCGGCCGGCGGGCAGCCGCTGGCCGTGTCGTTCCCGGCGGGCGTACGGTGATCCGGGCGTTGGTGGTCGACGACGAGCCGCCGGCCCGCCGACGGCTGATCGCGCTGCTCGGGCACCATCCGGACGTCACCGTGTGCGGTTCGTGCGGCAGCGCCGACGAGGCGGTGCACGCGATCACCGTGGACCGGCCGGACGTGGTCTTCCTCGACGTGGCGATGCCGGGCGCGGACGGCTTCACCGTGCTGGACGAACTCGCCGACCCACCGGCGGTGGTCTTCGTGACCGCGCACACCCGGTACGCCACGCGTGCCTTCGACGTCGCCGCGGTGGACTATCTCGTCAAGCCGTACCACCGGGAACGGTTGGCGATGGCGCTGGACCGGCTCCGGGCGCATCTGCGACACCGTCGACCTGCCGTCGGGCGGCTCGCTGTCGGCACCGGCGGACACACCCGCCTGCTCGATCCGGCGGAGGTGGACTACCTGCGGGCCGACGGCAACTACGTGCGCGTGTACGTCGGCTCCGCCAGTTACCCGGTGCGGGCCACCCTGACCGCCCTGCTGTCCACGCTGGATAGCACCGCGTTCCTGCGGGTGCACCGGTCGCTGGCGGTACGCCTGGACCGGGTACGTGACGTGCAGACCCTGCGCCACGGCGAGTTGGCGCTGCGGCTGCGCAACGGGGCGTTGCTGATCTCGGGACGGAGCTACCGCGACGAGGTGCGGCGGGCACTGGGCCTGCACACCTGACCGCTCCCGTTCGTCCCCCGTCCGCTCCCGTCCGTCACATCGGCGGGTCGCGGCCGGGGCGTACGACGACACCATCGATTCATGCGTGCTTACCTGGCGTCGGTGGTGACCGTGGCGCTGCTGGGATGTCCGGGCGGTTCGGGACCGTGGGACGAACCGCCCGGTACCCCGGAACCGGTCCTGCCCGGCGTCATCTCGACCGACGCGTACGAGTGGCGGCTGGCCGTGTCGCCGGACCGGAAAACCGTGTACTTCCCGCGCAGCGAGGGTTTCTTCCCGGCCACCCGCCAGGCGACCATCATGGTTTCCCACTGGACGGGCAACGGCTGGTCGGCGCCGACGGTGGCGCCGTTCTCGGGACGGTACCCGGACATGGACCCGTTCCTCAGCCCGGACGGGCGAACCCTGCACTTCTCCTCGATCCGCCCGGTCAACGGGCAGGAGCGCACCGACGCGGACCTGTGGCGGGTGCGGCGTACGCCCGATGGCCGCTGGGGTGAGCCGGAGCACCTGGGGCCGGTCAACAGCCCGGCCGACGAGCTGTACTCGTCGGTCGCCGCCGACGGCACCCTCTACTTCGCCAGCGAGCGGGCCGGTGGCCTGGGAGGCTGGGACATCTACCGGGCACGACCGCGACCGGGTGGTGGGTACGGCCCGGCGGAGAACCTGGGCGCGCCGGTCAACACGGCCGGTTGGGAGTTCAACCCGACCATCACCGCGGACAATCGGCTGCTGCTGTTCACCGGCTTGGACCGGTCCGGCGGCGCGGGCAACGGCGACATCTGGGCCAGTCGCCGGGTGGCCGGCGGTTGGTCGCGGCCCTCCGGTGTCGGGTCGGTGGTGAACACGGCGGCCGACGAGTACCACCCGTCACTGTCGCCGAACCAGGACCGTCTCTTCTACGTCGTAGATGGAGACATTCACCAGGTGGCGTTCGACGCGCTGGAGCTTCCCCGCTGACCGTCCCGGTCAGTGGCCAGCCGACGAGCCACCACGGCGGCTTCCCGGAATCGGGGGGGTGGAGCCGCCACCCGAGGCCCGCGGACAGTCTGCTGTCCGCGGGCCTCAACCCGCCCGAGCAGGCGGGCCGAACGGACGGGCGGGCCGAACGGACGGGCGGGCCGAACGGCCCCGGAGCTGTTCGACCGATTGAGCTTCACCTTCTGTGATGGTCACGGTCCGTATCGGACCTCCCGGCCAGTCGGGTAACCGAAGTCCACGCTTTGCTCTGCTTCAATCCACGCAACTACGCCGGAGCAGCCCCGATGAAAATCGGGCACACGACAGCCACCGTCGGTTCAATGACAGAGCGTGACTGTTGCGTATTTTGAAGCAGAGCAAAGGGCGCGCGGGTGATAGGGGCGGCGGGGCTGGCGATTACTCGATGTGACGGCGCTCGGGGGCGCTGGGCTATCGCAGTGGGCGGGCGGGGAAACGCATCGGTGGGTCGGCGATCGCGGACTGAGCGGCCACCAACTGGAGCTCCCGGGTACCGGCCGCCAGCGTCGCCGCCAGCACCGCGAAGATCGAGGCGGTGGTGCGTTCCAGCGCCGTGGCGGGCGACCCGGTGGTGGCCAGGTGCGCCAGGTACAGGGCGGCGGTGACGTCGCCGCAGCCGTTGGGGTAGATCGGCAGCAACGGGGTGGTCACCGCCCAGGCGCCGGCGTCCGAGACGGCCACCACCTCCAGCGAACCGGCAGGAACGTCGTCATGCACCACGCTGGTGACCAGGACGTGCCGAGGTCCGGTGGCGCGTACCGCGTCGACGGCCGCGAGCAGGTCGTCCACCGAGTTCGTCGGGCGGCCGGCGAGGAACTCCAACTCGAACTGGTTGGGGGTGACGATGTCGGCGCGGGGCACCACCACGTCGCGCAGGTACTCCGGAATGCCGGGCCGGACGAACATGCCCCGGCCGACGTCACCCATCACCGGGTCACAGCAGTAGAGGGCGTCCGGGTTGGCGGTCTTGACCAGGGTCACCGCGTCGAGGATCACCGCTCCCATCGCCGGGTCACCCTGGTAGCCGGAGAGCACCGCGTCGGCGTCGCCGAGCACACCACGATCGGCGATGCCGGCGATCACCTCGGCGACCGCCGAGGGCGCCAGCAGCGGACCCCGCCACGCGCCGTACCCGGTGTGGTTGGAGAAGTGCACGGTCAGCACCGGCCACACCTCGTGACCGAGCCGTTGCAGCGGGAACACCGCAGCCGAGTTGCCGACATGGCCGTAGGCGACCGACGACTGGATGGACAGGATCCTCACCGTCCCATCATGGTCGACGGCGGTTGACCGGCCACGACCCACTCCGGAACTATCGCCCGTCGCGCAGCGTGAGGACGTACCGGGCGGTGTACGCGACCGCCCGGTCGGCATCGTGGGACAGCTCGGCGAGGGCACGTGCGGCCGTGGGCCCGGGGATGTCGGCGAGCGCCTGCGTCAACCGGCTGCGCACCGGCGAGGCGACTCCGTCGGTGCCGAGGCGCTCCACCAGCCGGCCGGCGATCTGCTCCGCCACGGCGGGATCACCGGCCAGCGCGGTCAGGGCGTCGGCCGCGTCCGCCTCGTTCGTCTCCTCGACGACCATCTCGACCAGGGTCGGGATGGCCTCGGTCACGCCACGCGCCCCGAGCGCCAGCGCGGCGTACCGGCGCACGACCGGGTCGGGGCCCACCAGGGCGTCGCGCAGCAGCGCGGTCGCGTCGTCGCCCGGGATCTCGGCGATGGACTTGACGGCTCGTTCCCGCACCTCTGCCGTGGGTGCGTCCAGGCCCTCCGCCAGCGGCTCCAGCACGTCGTCGACGGACTGGGCGAGAGCCCAGCGGAGGGCCCCGGCGACGTTCGGATCCGACTCGCTCAACGCCGCCTCGACCAGTGCCTCCACCGGCACCGGCACCTCGCGGACCGAGGACAGGGCGGCGCTCTGGCGCTTCCCGGCGTTCTCCGAACCGAGGGCCTGGAGCAGGGCGACGATCTGGAGGACGTCCGCCCAGTCGGTCGGTTGCGCGGCACCGATCCGACGCAGGCGGGTGAGCAGTTCCGTCTCGGCCGCGATGCGTTCCCGGGTCTGGCGGATCATCTCGTCGACGAGCCGCGCGGGCGTGAACCCCGGGTCGTCGAGCGCACGCTTGACCTCACGCAGCGACAGCCCCAACGACCGCAGGCTCTCGATGTGGAAGATCCGCCGGATGTCCTCGTCGGAGTATTCCCGATAGCCGGACCCGGTGCGGCCGGTCGGCCGCACCAGGCCGAGCGACTCGTAGTGCCGGAGCATGCGGGCGCTGACGCCGGACCTCCGAGCCACATCACCGATCAGCACCGACGATCACCGGCTCCGCTCGTTCTCGCCGAGGGCCACCACGCGCTTCGCCTCCTCGATCGCGAACTCGAAGTCGGCGTCCGGGTCGTCGAGCAGGCGTTCGGTGGCGATGGCGTGCTGGCACACCCCGGGGTCGGCGTGCCGCGCCGCTTCCCGCAGGATCGGCTCGATCAGTTCACCGAGCGCGACCAGCGCCCGACTCAGGCTAACCTGCGTCTGACGCCCGCCGCGCCCGAGTTGGGTCGCCAACACCTCGGCCAGGGCCGACTCGGCACCGTCCGGCACGAGCACCACCGCCGCCCGCCAGGCGCTGCGGGCCACCTCGTCGTCGGTGTCGGTCAGCAGTTCCCGGGTGATCGCCGGCCAGGCCCGCCGGTCTCCGATCTTGGACAGCGTGTGCAGCGCCTGGCTGCGGGCCTGCGCCTCCGGGCGGCGCAGTTCCCCGACGAGCGCGGGGACGGTCAGCGCGGCCGGGTGGCGGGTGAGCGCCCAGGTGAGCATCTCGCGTACGTAGAACTCGGGCTCGACCGCGCAGCGCTCGACGAGCGGGTCGACGAACCGGTGGTCCGGGGTCGTGCCGGCGGCCAGCGCGGCGCGCAGCCGCACCGACGCGTCGTGGTGTCCCAGCCCACGCAACATCCGTGTCGTGTCCGGGGTCAGCTGTGGTGTGCTCATCGCGACCACCTCCTCGACACAGTGAAGACCTTGTCACTCTGTCAAGGTCAAGCCGTGGGTGACCGCGCCCACCTCGCCCGGCCCATCCCCGATCTCGGGTTTACCCCCGGTGCAGACTGGAGATCACGAGCGTGAGGCTCGACTACGAGGGGGATCACGCGTGTCCGACAACGCCACCGACCGGCATCACCACACCGACGACCGCCCGGCCGACGTCACCGACCCGCTGCTGTGGCGGCTCGCCCTGGATGTCGCCGACGCGCACGCGCCGAGCGAGGACGGCGGCTGCGTCCACCTGCTCTGCTCCGGCCAGGAGTGGCCCTGCGAACCGTGGCAGCAGGCCCAGCGGGCCCTGAACCTCGCCCAGGGCGGTGCGGCCGACGAGGCGTCGGCAGCCACCTCCCCGCAGGAGGGCACCTGGTCTGCCCCGGCGACTCGACCGGCCTGGTCGACCGACCACTCCCACCACGAGTCGGCCGCCGCCTGACCGGACGACCGCGAGGAACCGGACGACGGTCGGCACCGTCAATGTAGCGTTGACGGATGCTCGACCCGCTCGACCGACTCGCCGACATCCCCGGCGTCCGGGAACGGCTTGACGACACCGGACTCGACCTGATCGACCAGGCCCGGCAGGCCGGTGCGACCTGGAACCAGATCGCCGAGGCCCTCGGCCTGGGCAGTCGGCAGGCCGCCGAACAGCGCCGCCAGCGGCTGGCCGCCGCGCGACGAGCCCGCCGCGCGATGTCCGACCGGGGTTGGCCCGCCGCGACCGGATGCCGTCGTACCCCTCCCCCGTGCCGGCCGGTCAGCCCGGCTGACCCGCACGACGACGTCGGAGCGGGTGCACCGTACTCGTCGACGGTGCCGGTGGGTCGTCAGACGCGATCGAAGGTGATGTCGAAGTCCTTCCGCCAGGACGTGCCCCGGTCCTCGGACGCCTCCCAGCGGCCGACGATCCGGTCCTGTTCGACCTCGGCGACGAACCGCTGGTGGAAGTCCGGGTCCTCGCGGATCAACGTCCAGCGGCCACCGTCGAAGGTCATGGCGAACTCGCGGCAGACACCACGGCCGTCCTGGTAGAGCGCGACGAACCGGTCGTTCGCGTCGCTACGGCCGAGCACGAGACCCATCTCGGAACGCGGCCCATCGCCTCCCTCGATCTCCGACCGTACGACCAGGAGCGACTCGCCGAGCCACTCGACTGTGGTGGTGCCCGACATTTCGGCACCCGACGTATCGAGGAAGACCGCATTCGAAATGGTCGTCGTCCATGCGCCGACGAGGCCGCCGAGCCTCGCCATCTCGGTGTTGCGCATCATTGCATCCAATCGTTGCGCGTGCTCGAACGCGCCGCCGACAAACGGCGGCGCGACGCGGGCCGGCTGCGGGGATCCACAGTACGGGGCCGGATGCTGAGCCGCTCGTGACGGTCCAGGTACCGACCGATGGTCGCACGGACGTCAGGCTGTCGCTGCCCGGCTCACTGCGGCGCGGCGGCCGTCTCCTCAGCGTCCTGCGCCCAGTCGACGGCACCGCTGGCGGTCAAGACTCCGATCTGCGGCGCGCCGCTGTCGGGGCGGGCGTCGTCGAAGGCCGGAACTCCGCCGGTGATGGTGCCGACCGCGACGGCGGGAGCCGGGCGGTCCGGATCCACCAGCACTCGCACTCATGCCGACGAGAGAGACCCGGCCCGCTGCCGGGATCGGGTCGGTGCCGATCCCGGCGGCGGGCGCGATTCTCGACAATGCTCCGGCTACAGGGTGCGGGCGAGGCGGTCGGCGAGGATCCGGGCGAAGCGCGACGGGTCGGCCAGGTCACCGCCCTCGGCGAGCAGCGCGGTGCCGTAGAGCAGCTCGGCGGTCTCGGCCAGGGAGTCACCCGACTCGCCCTGCTCGTGCGCCTTGCGCAGGCCGGTGACCAGCGGGTGGGTCGGGTTGATCTCCAGGATGCGCTTCACCTTCGGCACCTCCTGCCCCATCGCCCGGTACATCTTCTCCAGCGTCGGGGTCAGGTCGTGGGCGTCGCCCACCACGCAGGCCGGTGAGGTGGTCAACCGGGACGACAGCCGGACCTCCTTGACCGAGTCGGCCAGCACCTCGCTCATCCAGCTGAGCAGGTCGGCGTACTCGGTGCGCTGCCGCTCGCGTTCGGCCTCGGCCTCGGTGCGCTCCTGCTCGGTGTCCAGGTCGACCTGCCCCTTGGCGATCGAGCGCAGCGTCTTGCCGTCGTAGCTGCCGACCCGCTCGACCCAGACCTCGTCCACCGGGTCGGTGAGCAGCAGCACCTCGTAGCCCTTGGCGCGGAACGCCTCCATGTGCGGGGAGTTCTCGATGGTGGCCCGGTTCTCGCCGGTGGCGTAGTAGATGTCGGTCTGCCCCTCGCGCATCCGGTCGACGTAACCGGCGAGGTCGGTCAACTCGGCCGGGTCGTGGGTGGAGGCGACCGACAGGATCTCCAGCAGGGTGTCCTTGTTGTCGGTGTCCTCGATCAGCCCCTCCTTGACCACCGGCCCGAACTCGGTCCAGAAGGTGCGGTACCGCTCCGGCTGGTCGGCCTTGAGGTCCTTGACCGTGGCGAGCACCTTCTTGACCAGGCGGCGGCGTACGGCCCGGATCTGCCGGTCCTGCTGGAGGATCTCCCGGGAGATGTTCAGCGACAGGTCGTGGGCGTCCACCACGCCCTTGATGAAGCGCAGGTAGTTGGGCATCAGCGCGTCGCAGTCGTCCATGATGAACACGCGCTTGACGTACAACTGCACGCCTCGACGCCCCTGCGGGGAGAACAGGTCCAGCGGCGCGTGGGTGGGGATGAACAGCAGCGCCTCGTACTCGAAGGTCCCCTCCCCCCGCATGTGGATGGTCTCCAGCGGGTCCGCCCAGTCGTGGCTGACGTGCTTGTAGAACTCGTGGTACTCGGCCGGCTCGACCTCGCCGCGCGGACGGGCCCACAGCGCCTTCATCGAGTTGAGCGTCACCGTCTCGGTGGTGGCCGGGGCGTCGTCCGCGCCGGGACGTTCGACGGTCATCCGGATCGGGTGGGCGATGAAGTCGGAGTAGCGCTTGACGATCTCCCGGATCGTCCACTCCGCCGTGTAGTCGTGCAGGTTGTCCTCGGCGTCGGCGGGCTTGAGGTGCAGGGTGACCGCCGTGCCCTGGGGCGCCTCGTCGAGATCGGTGATGGTGTAGGTGCCCTCGCCGGAGGACTCCCAGCGCGTACCGCCGGTCTCACCGGCCCGCCGGGTGACCAGCTCGACCCGGTCGGCGACCATGAACGCGGCGTAGAAGCCGACCCCGAACTGACCGATCAGCTCCTGCGACGCGCCGGCGTCCTTCGCCTCACGCAGTTGGCGCAGCAGCTCGGCGGTGCCGGACTTGGCGATGGTGCCGATGACGGAGACCACCTCGTCGCGGCTCATGCCGATGCCGTTGTCCCGCACGGTGAGGGTACGGGCGTCCCGGTCGACCTCGATGGCGATGTGCAGGTCGTCGGTGTCGACGGCGAGATCCTTGTCGACCATCGACGCCAGGCGCAGCTTGTCCAGCGCGTCCGAGGCGTTCGAGATCAACTCTCGGAGGAAGACGTCCTTGTTCGAGTAGATCGAGTGCACCATGAGCCGGAGCAACTGACGCGCCTCGGCCTGGAACTCCAACGTCTCGGCCCGGTCGTTCACACCAAGTCCTTTCCGATCGTCGCCACGGTTGTTCGCGGAAAGGATACGAGCCGTCGCGCTGCGCGTGCCTCAGGTGGTCGGTGGACGGATGCCGACGGAGAACGGACCCACCCGGTCGGGGCCCGGGACAGCCGGACGCCGCCCGCCCCGGGACGGGACGGGCGGCGTCGCAGCGATGGTCAGCGGCGGCGACGGCCGTAGGTACCGGCGACCAGCGATACGCCGACGGCGGCGAAGGCGATCTGGATGAACAACTCGATCCAGTCGATGCCGGCGGTGTCGTCGACACCGAGCACCCCGGCGACCAGCGTGCCGAGGATCGCGGCGACGACACCGATCAGAATGGTCAGCAGGATCGGGATGCGCTGACGACCCGGTACGACGAGCCGACCGAGGGCGCCGATGATCAGACCGATGATGATTGCGGTGAAGAAGCCACTGATTTCCACGAGAGCGTCCCTCCGACGTCCGAGTTGAGCGTCAGTGTGTTGCCCTACCCTGTCGGGCTGTCAAACCCCACCACCGGCCTCCGTCGGCTTTGTCACGCAACCGTCGCGCAATCGCAGAAGACCCGTCATCCGGATGCTCAACGAGGGTTGATCAGTACCGCGTAGTCGGCTGCGGTGAGCGGCCCCGAGGAGAGCGAGCCGTCCGCCCGGGGGACGCTCAACGGCGCGCCACCCTCCAGGAACAGCACCGCCTCGACGTCGGTCCGCGCGGTCAGCGTACAGACGATCTGCCCGTACGCCAGCCGTCCGTCACTGCGGCCGGTGTCCACGGCGGTCAGCACGACGGTGACCCGGGCCACCCCGTCGACGAGTTCGACCACCGCGCTGGTGAAGGCTCCCGGCAGGGCGCTGGTCAGCCCGTCGTCGCGCTCGGCGGGGGTCGGCCCGGCCAGCAGGCCACGCAGTTGCGCGTCGACCTCGGACACCTGGTCGACCCGGCGGATCACCGGCACCAGCCGGTCGTCGCTGGCGAAGTAGAGCATCTCGGTCACCGCGCCGGTCTCGGCGGCCGTGGGGGCCGCACTGGCGCTGGCCGGGAAGGGCACCGGCGGTGGGGTGACCGTGCGGGGCCGGTCCTCGCCGGGTACGCCGCAGGCACCGAGCAGCAGGAGCGCCACGGCGGCCACCGCCGCAGCCCGGACGGCGAGGCCGGACCGGACGGCGTGCCGGGACCGGGCGACGTACTCGCGGCGGCCTGGGGCGGTACGGGTCACGAGATGCTCCCGGGCAGGGTGACGCGGAACCGGGCGCCACCCTCGGGGCGGTCGCTGACCGAGGCTTCCCCACCGTGCGCGGCGGCATGCTGGGCCACCAGCGCCAGTCCCAGGCCGGTGCCGTCACCACCACCGCGATAGTTGGCCGCCCGACCACGGACGAAACGATCGAAGATCACCTCACGGTCCTCCATCGGCACTCCCGGGCCCTCGTCGTCTATCTCGATCACACCCGTGTCGGTCGCGTGGGACAGCCGCACCGCGATCGGTCCGGCACCGTACCGCTCGGCGTTGTCGAGCAGATTGGTCAACATCTGGGTGACCCGGCGACGGTCCACCCACCAGGTCGCGGGTGTCCCCTCCGCCACCTGCACCATCGACTCCGGCAGGTCCCGGCCCTGGCACGCCTGCCGGGCCAACTCCGGCAGGTCCACCGGTTCCCGGTGCACCGGCTGATCGCCACGAGCCAGGTCCAGCAGGTCGTTGACCAGCCGCTGGAAGCGGTCGATCTCGTCGGCGACCAGCCGGGCCGCGGTGGCGGTCCGCTCGTCCTGGTTCTCCCGACGGCGGGCGAGCACACTGGCCGCCGCGGCGAGCGTCTGCAACGGCGAGCGCAACTCGTGGCTGACGTCGGCGGCGAAGCGCCGGTCCCGGTCGATCCGCCCGGCCAACTCGTCGACCATCCGGTTGAAGGAGGTGGACAGGCGGGTCAGGTCCGGATCGGTGTCCGGGGCGAGTCGGGTGGTGAAGTCCCCGGCCGCGATCCGCCCGGCGGCGTCGGCGACGGCGGTCAGCGGGCGCAGCCCGTGCCGGGTGGCGTACCAGCCGAGGGCCGCCCCCGATCCGGCCACCATGATCGCCACCGCGGTCAGCGCCAGCGCCAGCACCTGGAAGGTCTGCTCCAGCTCCCGCAGCGAGGCGATCTCGTAGAACGCGGTCGACTCGGACAGTGGCACGCCGACCAGCATCACCGGGTGGTCGTTGACGCGGACCCGCTGCACCGCCGGCTCGCCCGCCGCGACCAGCTCCTGCAGCCGGGTCGGCACGACGCTGGTGAGCCCGTTGTCGGCGCTGCGGGCGTACCACTCGCCGTTGAGCAGCACCAGCGGTCGCCGCCCGGTGCCGGTGTCCAGCGCCCGGAGCGCCTCGGCGACGTCCGGGTTCTCGGCGTTCAGCCCGGCGTGGACCACCGCCGCGTCGTAGTACGCCGCGCGCAGCAGGGTGCGTTCCCGCTCGTCGAGCAGGGTGCGGCGGGTCAGCTCGTACGACACCAGGGCCATCGAGGCGGACAGCAGCAACGCACCGATCGCGAACGCGGCGGTGACCCGGGCACGCAGTCCGAGGCGTCTCATCGTTGCAGCTTGTAGCCCAGGCCGCGCAGCGTGACCAGGTGCCGGGGGTTGGCCGGATCCGCCTCGATCTTCTGCCGCAGCCGACCGACGTGCACGTCGACCAGCCGTTCGTCGCCGCTGTCGTACCCCCAGACGCGGCTGAGCAGTTGTTGGCGCGAGAGCACCCGGCCGGCGTGCTCGGCCAGCTCGCACAGCAGCCGGAACTCGGTCCGGGTGACCGCGACCGCCTCGCCGGAGCGGCGCACCTCCCCCGCCTCCGGGCTGACCTCCAGGTCACCGAAGGTGAGCACCGGCACCGGCTCCGGGCCGTCCTGCGCGGTCACGGTGCGGCCCCGGCGGCGCAGGGCGCGCAGCCGGGCGGTCAGTTCCTTGATCGCCACCGGCTTCACCACGTAGTCGTCGGCACCGGCCTCCAGCGCGGCGACGATGTCATGCGTGTCGTCCCGGGCGCTGACCACGACGATCGGCACGTCGTCGTCGCGGCGCAACTGGCGGATGCCCTCGAAGCCGTCGATGCCGGGCAGCATCAGGTCGACCAGGACGTAGTCGGCGGGATCCCGACGCTGCATCCGCAGCCCCTCCTCGGCGGTGGCCGCACCCCGGGCCTCGTAGCCCTCGTCCTCCAGCGCGAGCAGCAACGCCAACCGGATCCGGTCGTCGTCCTCGATCACCAGTACCGCTGTCATACCGGAATCATCCCCAAGCCCTCACCACCGGGCCAACCGCGACCGGCATCCGGGTGTTTTGTCACGCAACTGTCATCGGTCCGCGAAGTGGCCGCCAACCCCGCTGGGCAGGGTGAGAGCCATTCGGAGACAGCAGGAGAGGGGGTCTTCGCCGTGACCGCACCACGACGCCCCGAGTGCTCGGTGCCGCTGGTGGAGGTGTCCATCACCGAGTTCGACCTGGCCTGCCTACCGGAGACCGGCGCGGTCCTCGACCAGCTCCTGGCGCTGCGCCCCCAGCAGATCGTGATCGACCTGGCCGGCTGCCGGCACATCGACGCCGCCGCCATCGGCCTGCTGCTCGACGTGCACCGCCGGATGGTCCGTGCCGGCGGCGTGCTGGCGGTACGCAATCCGAACCCGCGCATCACCCGCATCCTGCAGACCGCCCGGCTGGACCAGATCCTGCCGGTGCACACCGACGCGGCCGCCGCGGCCGCCCCGGTCACCGAGGTCGGCCCCACACCGGCCGACGTCACACCCGGCGTGACACCGCCGACGGGCACGGTGCCGAGGGCCGTCGCGTACGGCCGCGCCGCCGTCACCGCGCGCACCTGACCCGCCATCGCAGCCGACGCATCAGACCGCGAGCACAAGGAGCAGCATGACCAGCGCCGGGATCGTCACGGCCCTCGCCATCGGCCTTGCCGTCGGTGCGCTGGGGCGGTTGGTCCTGCCCGGCCGTCCGAGCGTGCCGCTGTGGCTCACCATGACCATCGGCGCCGTTGCCGCGCTGCTCGGCGCCATCACCGCCTGGCTCGCCGGTGTGCAGGGCTTCAGCCTGGTGGGCCTGGTCGTGCAGGCCGGGCTCGCGGCCGTCGCCGTGGTCGTCGCGGTGGCCACCACCGGTAAGGAACACTCCGACTCCCGGTGAGGAGTCCGCACGGCGACGGCGTCCTTCGCCCGCCGCCCCGAGTCCCGTACCCCGGCCGAGCAGCCGTGGCACCGGAGAGGAAGCAGGATGACCGTCGTACCGGACGACAACCTGATGACCCTGATCTGCGACGTCTGCGGTGAGACCACCACCGGGAACGCCTGTGTGCTGCCCGACGCGGAGGTCGTCTGGACACTGGTCTCCGACCACGGGTGGAGCGGTTCGCCGTTCGCCACCGGTCCCCACCGCTGCCCCCGGTGCAGTGCGTTGCCGCCGGGCGCCCCACCGCACGGCGACGGCGCCGGTGCTGCCGCGGAGCCGGCGGTGCCCGCCGACGGTGCGCTCGACCAGAACTCCGGCGAGGAGTTGCGGGCCGCGCTGCGGGCCGCGTACGACGTGAGCGGGACGGTGGTGGTGGACCTGACCCGGGTCCAGGTCATCGACTCCGTCGGGCTGGGCATGCTGGTCCGGGCACACCGGGACGTCCGGGACCGGGGTGGGCGGCTCTGCCTCGCCGCGCCGTCGAGGTTCATCCGCACCGTGCTGCACACGATGAAGCTCGACGGGGTCTTCCCGATCTTCGACAGCCTCGACGTGGCCCTCGACCAGTTGCGGGCGGCGGCGCTCCAGGACGCCCCCTCCGCCGGCATCCAACCGGTCGACGTGACACCGGCCGACGTGCCACGCCCCACCACCGAGGCCCGTGCCACGCCCAGCCCTCGCCGTCGCCGCCCGACCCGCCGCGTCTCCGTCTGACCCTGATCGGCGAGTCTGACCCTGATCGGCGAGACAGTTTCCCGGCGTCCCGATTGAACCGATCCGCCACCTCCTCCGTACCTCTGGGCGAAGGGAGTGGCCCATGAAGCGCCTGACCCCGTTGCTCACCCTCCTGTCGGGGGCGGTGACGGCTGCCGTGCTGTTCACGATGAGTGCACAGGCATCCCCGCCGGGCACCCAGCCCGCGGCCGACGGTGCCCCACCGGCTGCCGCACCGGCCGAACCCGCCGATGTGGAGCCCGACGCCGACGACGACGTCGACCCGGCCGCGCCCGGGGACGAGCCGGGCGACATCGACGCCGACGCCCGGCGTCCGGCGGGTACGTCACCGCCGACGGAACCGGACTCCTCGTCGGGCGGCACCGAGGTGAACTCGGTCGAACAGAACTGGATCGGTGAACTCGAGAACGGGGCCACCATCGCCATCACCGTGAAGAACGGCAAGGCCGAGGCGTACGTCTGTGACGGGCGGAGCATGGAGTTGTGGCTGTCCGGCACGGTACGGGACGGCAAGATCGAGCTGACCGGTAAGGACGCCAAGCTGACCGGGGTCATCCGGGGTGACCGGGCCAGCGGCGAGATGGTCGTCGGCGTCCGGCGTTGGAAGTTCACCGCCCGGCCCGACGACACGGCGGTCGACGACGCGGTGGTGAAGTCCGGTCCGGGAACCGCTCCGGCGATCTACCGGGTGACCGAGGCGACCCGTAAGGGCGGCTACGACGGTGGCTGGATCATGTTGCCCGACGGCACCCAGATCGGCATCGTCACCTGGAACGGCAAGCCGATTCCGGCACCGCCGTTGGACCCCGCCTTCAACAGCACGGTGGTCGACGGCGTGACGCTCGTCGCCGAGCCGGTCATCCCCGGAGGGCGGTGATGTCCCAACACCGGCATGGCGGGACCCGCACGGTGCCCCGCCGGGCGGCCGAACCCACGGTCGAGGTGATGCGTGACTTCGGCGGCCCCGCGCCGAGCGCGCCGAGGCAGCGGCCCTCGCTGCTGGTCCCGCTGGTCGTCGGGGCCGGGGTGGCGGTGGCGCTCGGTGTCTACGGGCGCACCCACACCCCCACCGGCATCGCGGTCAACGTGGCCGGCTTCTCCTCCCCGCTGACCGTGAAGGTGTGGCTGGGCACCGGGGCGGCCTTCTTCGCCGTGATCCAGTTGCTGTCCGCGTTGTCGATGTGGGGTCGCCTCGGCGGCTTCTCCCCGAGTTGGGCCGGCGCGGCGCACCGCTGGTCGGGACGGATCGCCTTCCTGCTCACCGTGCCGGTCGCGGTGCACTGCCTCTACGCGCTCGGCTTCGCCGACTACGACACCCGTACGCTGCTGCACTCCCTGCTGGGCTGCTTCTTCTTCGGCGTGTTCGCCACCAAGATGCTGACCCTGCCCAAACGCGGCCTCGCCGGTTGGGTGCTCCCCACGGTCGGCGGGTTGGTGTTCGTCGCCCTGATCGGCATCTTCCTGACCTCGTCGGTCTGGTACTTCACCACGTTCGGCGTCCAGTTCTGATCCCCCGGAAAGGCAAGGCACCTCAGATGAACCACGAGCAGGCTGGCTGCTGCCGGTCGCGACGAGCCCTGCTGGCCGGTACCGGCGCGGTGGGCGTGGCCGCGTTGACCGGTTGCGCGACCTACGGTGAGCCGGCGGCGGCACCCGCACCACCGGCCGCCCCGGCCGCCGGTGGGTCCAGCGCCGACCCGTCCGGCGCCGCTTCCCCGGGTGCCGATGGTGCCGACGCCGCTCCGCCGGCGCTGACCACGCTGGCCGACATCCCCGTCGGCGGCGGCGCGATCTTCGCCGACGCCGGTGTGGTGGTGACCCAGCCGACCGAGGGGACCATCAAGGCGTACTCGGCGACCTGCACCCACCAGGGCTGCACGGTCACCTCGGTCACCGACGGCACCATCGTCTGCGGCTGCCACAACAGTGTGTTCGACATCGCCGACGGCTCGGTACGCAGTGGCCCGGCGCGGGCGCCGCTGCCGGCCGCGAACGTCACCGTCGACGGTGACGCCATCCGGTTGGCCTGACCGGGCGTCCGGCGATGCGAACGCGGTGACGCGGCCCACCCCAGGCCCGGGCCGCGCGGGGCCGTCCGAGGTGCGTCACGACGCCCCCCGGACGGCCCCTGCCCCACCCGCGATCCGCAGGGTGGGGCAGTCGACCGCAGGTCAGGACGCGGTGCAGGTCAGCCCGGTGGGCGTACCCGATCCGTTGCCGGTCAGGCCGAAGGTGGTGCTGGTGTCGGCGGCGAGTTGCCCGTTGTAGGGCTCGTTGCGCACCGTCACCGTGTCCCCGTCGGTGGTGAGTCGGCCGTTCCACAGCGACGCGATCGTGGTGCCGGCGGGGGCGGTCCAGGTGACCGTCCAGCCGGTGATGCCCGCCGTGCCGGTGTTTCGCACCGTCACCTCCGCCTGGTAACCACCTTGCCAGGAGTTGGTCACCCGGTACGTGGCGGCGCAGCCGGCGTCGCCGTTGCCGTTGCCGTTGTCGGCCGGGGTGGTGACGGTCGTCGGCGGTGACGCCGTCGAGGTGTTGCCGGCCGCGTCGCGGGCCCGGACGGTGAAGGTGTAGCTGGTCGACGGGCTCAGGCCGGTTGCCCGGTAGCTGGTTCCGGAGACCGTGGCGACCACAGTGGCCGGCGCGGAGCCGGTGGCCCGCAGCACCTCGTAGGAGGTGACACCCACGTTGTCCGTGGCGGCCGCCCAGGTCAGGGTGGCGGCGGTGGCGGTCACGTCGGTGGCGGTCGGCTGGCCGGGCGCGGTCGGGGCGGTGGTGTCGCCGGGGCCGGGGCCACCGGCATAGCGCTCGGCGAGGCTCATGCCGGTGGTGGAGTCGGCGCCGCCGAGGCGCACGTCGTGGTCGAGGCCGACGAACTTGCCGTTGTGCTGCCACAGCGCGGGCTTGAGCATCTGGTTGTACTTCGTCTCGTCCCAGCTGGCCCAGTCGTCGAGCAGCAGGCCACCGGTGTCACCGGAGTTCGGGTTGAGACACCAGAAGGTGTGGTGGATGCCGTTCTCGATCATCAGATCACGCAGTGCCGCCATCCAGCGGTCCTGGCGGGCGTCCTGCCCGAGCCGGCCGCCCCACTCCCCGATCAGCAGCGGCGCGATGTTCTGCTCGTGGATGTAGAACCAGTTCGGCCGCCACACGTCGTTGGTCAGCGAGTCCTTGTCGAAGTCCCCGGCGAACCACGGCTGCTCGTAGACCAGAGGCCCGTAGTCGTGCGGTGAGTAGACGAGCTGGTCCTGTCCGGCGCCGAGGTCGACCGGGTGTTCGGCGACGCCGCGCAGGTTGCCGCCCCACCAGTTGTAGTGGTAGTTGGGGCTGAGATCGGGGTTGGTGTTGGGCGAGTCCCAGGTGGCCCCGGCACGCGGGTAGACCTCGATGCCCTCGCAGAGGATCAGCAGGTTCGGGTTGATCGCCAGGATCCGCCGGCCCGCCGTCTCACACGCGTACTTGAAGTTGTCCTGGTCGGTGCTGGAGTCCCACTTGGCCCGCTCGGGGTCGTTCGGGGTCCCGTGTGGCTCGTTCTTGACGTCCATCGCGACGATGGTGTCGTTCGTCCGGTACCGGGTGGTGATCCATTCCCAGCCCTGGAAGAACTGCTCCGCGGTGATGCTGCCCTTCCACCACACCGGATAGACGTGGCCGGAGTTGTCCGCCTCGGCGCTGTGCACGTCGAGCATGACCTTCAGGCCGTACTTCTCGCACAGGTCGAGCCAGTGGTCGAAGACCTGGAGGTTGTTCAGGCCCTCCAGCTCCGGGTTGACGTACGTGTTGATGTTGGGCCGGATGGTCTGCCCGGCCTTCCACTCCAGCAGCAGTTGCGTGGAGATGGGCACCCGGACGATGTTGATGCCACGCTGGGCCATCTGGCGGGTGATCGATTCGAGGTTGCCCGACCACAGGCCGTGGAAGACCCGCTCGCTGGCGTTGAAGCCGAACCAGTTGGCCCCGGTGAGCCAGACCTCGTTTCCGGCCTCGTCGACGATCCGGTTGCCGTCGGTGTGCAGCCAGTCGGCGGTGGCCGCGGCGGCGACGGCCGGTTCCCCGACCGTCGGGGCCGCGGTGGCGGCGGGTGCGGCGGCGGCCGCGCCGAACAGGACGACGGCCGCCGCCGCGACGGCCGTGATTGTGGTACGTGCGGACATGCGACTTCCTCTGAGGTTGGTGACGAGGAACGTCGACGACGACCCGTGCCCAAGGGTCGTGGGAGCGCTTCCATCGACACCCTAGGCGGTCTTGGCCACCAGGGGAAGCGTCACACCGCGAGCGCCTCCCGAACCGTGTGTTCCGCGGTGGCACCGCCGTCCCCGGCGGAGGTGACCCGACCGGACTCCAACACGTGGTAGCGGTCGGCCACCCGCAGCGCGAACCCGAGATGCTGCTCGACCAGGAGGACACTGAAACCGGTCTGTGCGATGAGCGCCACGATCCGCTCCTGGATCTCGGCCACCACCGACGGCTGGATGCCCTCCGTCGGCTCGTCGAGCATCAGCAGCCGGGGCCGGGTGATCAGCGCCCGGGCGATGGCCAACTGTTGACGCTGGCCGCCGGAGAGCAGCCCGGCCCGCCGACGCAGCAACGGCGGCAGCGCCGGGAACAGGTCCAACACCTCCGCGGTGGCCGCCGCGCCGTCACGCCGGCCGTCGGCCACCAGGCGCAGGTTCTCCGCCGCGGTCAGGTGCGGAAAGCACTGCTGCCCCTGCGGCACGTACGCGATCCCCCGGGCGACCCGTTCGTGCGGGGAGAGCCGGGTGATGTCCTCACCGTCCAGTTCGACCCGTCCGGCGCTGGGGCGCAGCAGGCCGGCGGCCACCCGCAGCAGAGTGGACTTGCCGGCGCCGTTGTGGCCGAGCACGGTGGCGACCCCGTCGGCGGGTACCGCCACGTCGACGCCGTGCAGCACCCGGCTGCGCCCGTAACCGGCGTGCACGCCACGCATCGCGAGCATCATGCCTCCGTGTGCGTCGGGGCCGACCCGGCGTCGACCGGGTGACCGAGGTAGACCTCCTGCACGCGTGGATCGGCCTGCACCTGGGCCACGGTGCCCTCGCTGAGCACCCGACCGGCGTGCAGCACGGTGACGGTGCGCGCGAAGCGGCGCAGGAAGTCCATGTCGTGCTCGATCACCACCACGGTGCGGTCCTGGCTCACCTTCTCCAGCAGTCGCCCGGTGGCGTCGCGTTCCTCGTGGCTCATGCCGGCGACCGGCTCGTCGAGCAGCAGCAGGCGGGCGTCCTGCACGAGCAGCATGCCGATCTCCAGCCACTGTTTCTGCCCGTGGGCGAGAGTGCCGGCCAGCTGGTCGGCCCGGCCCGCCAGGCCGATCACGTCGAGGGCCTCGGCCACCTCGTCGGGCACGCTGTGTCGGCGACGCAGCAGCGTCGTCCAACCGCGCCGGGCACCGGCGGCGATGTCGAGGTTCTGCAACACGGTCAGCCCCTCGAACACCGTCGAGGTCTGGAAGGTGCGGCCGACACCGAGCCGGCTGATCCGGTGCACCGGTCGGCCGAGCAGTTCCCGGTCGCCGAAGCGTACCGAGCCGGTGGCCCGTGCCAGCCCGGTGACCGCGTCCACCAGGGTGGTCTTACCGGCACCGTTGGGTCCGATCAGGAACCGGATGTCGCCGGGAGCGACGTCGAGGGAGACCCCGTCGACGGCGGTGAACCCGTCGAAGCTGACCCGCAGATCACGCACGTAGAGCCCGTGCAACTGGCTGCTCATGCCGACTCCTCCCGCCGCCGCAGCCGTAGCCGACCGAACCGGCGCGGGCGCGCCGCACCGTCGTCGCGGCGGCGGGCCAGGCCGACCAGCGAGGCCAGGCCGCCGGGTAGGAACGCCACCACCACCACGAACAGCAGGCCCTGAAGGTACGTCCAGGTGCCCGGGAACCGCTCCGACAGGGCGGTACGCGCCCAGGCCACGGCGACCGCGCCGAGCACCGGACCGAGCAGCGTCGCCCGACCGCCCACGGCGACGCCGATGACGAACTCGATGGAGGGCACGATCCCGATCAGCGCCGGGGAGATGATGCCCACCGCCGGCACGAACAGCGCACCGGCCAGCCCGGCCATGCCCGCCGCGACCACGTAGGCGACCAGTTTGACCGTCGCCGGGTCGTAGCCGAGGAACCGGACCCGTTCCTCGGAGTCGCGCACCGCCACCAGCAGTTCACCGTAGCGGCTCTGGATCAGGTGCCGGGCCAGGGCCAACAGCGCCAGCAGGGTGCCGGCGATGATGAAGTAGACCATCCGCTGGTTGACCGGGTCGTCCAGGTCGTAGCCGAAGAAGCCCTGGATGTCGGTGAGCCCGTTGGTGCCACCGGTGGTGCCCTGCTGGCCGATCAGCAGGATCACCATGGCGGCGGCGAGTGCCTGGCTGAGGATGGCGAAGTAGGCGCCCCGGACGCGGCGGCGGAAGACCAGCGATCCGAGCACGAAGGCCACCGCCATCGGCAACAGCACGGTGGCCGGCAGGGCGAACCAGGGGCTGGCGAACGGTCGCCACCACAGGGGCAGTTCGTCGAGTTGCCCGTACAGCAGCATGAAGTCGGGCATGTTGCCCGGGCCCGCGTCGGCGAGCTTGAGGTGCATGGCCATCGCGTAGCCGCCGAGGCCGAAGAAGACCCCCTGGCCGAGGGTGAGCATGCCGCCCCGACCCCAGGCCAGGCCGATGCCGACCGCGACCATGGCCACGCAGAGGTACTTGGCCAGCAGGGAGAGCCGGAAGTCCGACAGCGCCAGTGGCGCGACGGCGAAGAGCAGGGCCGCGCCGAAGGCGAACCCGGCGGCGGCCCGGAACCGGTGCCGGGACGGACCGGCCGTCGGTCTGCTCGGTGGGATCGGGGCGGGGTCGGCGGTGACGGGATCTCGGACGACGGCTGTCATGCCAGGCTCCTGGTGCGCAGGGTGAACATGCCCTGGGGTCGCCACTGGAGGAACGCGACGATGGCGATGAAGACCATCACCTTGGCGACGCTGAGGGTGGTGAGGTACTCGCCGGCGGCCTGGAGCACGCCCAGCGCGAAGGCGACGATGACGGTGCCCTTGAGCTGGCCGATGCCGCCGACCACGACGACCAGGAAGGCGTCGATGATCAGGTTGGTGCCCATGGTGGGGCCGATCGGCCCGAGCAGGGTGAGCGCCACCCCGGCGATGCCGGCCAGGCCGGATCCGATGAAGAAGGTCATCCGGTCGACCCGGGCGGTGGCGATGCCGGAGACGGCGGCCAGGTCCCGGTTCTGCACGACGGCCCGGATCCGGCGGCCCAGCGGGGTGAACCGCAGGGCGACGGTCAACGCGACGACCGCGCCACCGGCCAGGGCGAGGATGAACAACCGGTTGTTGGCCACCGTGATGCCGCCGGGCAGCCCGATGTTGCCGGTGAGCAGCTCCGGGGCGCGGGTCTGCACGTTGGGACTGCCGAAGATGTCCCGGGCGAGCTGTTGCAGGATCAGCGACACCCCCCAGGTGACCAGCAGGGTGTCCAGCGGGCGGGCGTAGAGTCGGCGGATCAGCAGGAACTCCAGCAACACGCCCATCGCGCCGGCCACCACGAAGGCGACCGGCAGAGCGACCAGCAGCGACCAGCCGGCCGCGGTGATGACCTGTTGCAGGACGTACGTGGTGTAGGCGCCGGCCATGATGAACTCACCATGGGCCATGTTGATCACGCCCATCTGGCCGAAGGTGAGGGCCAGACCGAGCGCGATGAGCAGCAGCACCGCCCCGATGCTGACGCCGGTGAAGAGTTGACCGAAGAGAACTGTCACGGTGCGTACTCCGAACTGGTGGTGGGGCGGTTCGGGCGGGACCTGAGTCCCGCCCGAACCGGTTGCCGCCCGGCTAGCTCAGGCCGCCGGCCCACGGGTAGCTCTTGAGGTACGGGTCGGGGGTGATCGGCTCGCCGGAGTTCCAGACCTCGGTGATCAGCCCGTCCGCGCCGACCTTGCCGACGCGCGCCGTCTTGGCGATGTGCTGGGTGGCACCGTCCACGGTGACCAGTCCTTCGGGCGCCTCGAAGGTGATGCCGTCAGCGGCCTCGCGGACCTTCTCCACGTCGAAGGCGCCGGCCTTCTCCACCATCGCCTTCCACAGGTAGACCGAGACGTACGCGGCCTCCATCGGGTCGCTGGTCGGCTTGTCCGCCCCGTACTTGGCCTTGTACGCCGCGACGAACTTCTCGTTCGCCGCCCCCGGGGTGGTCTGGTAGTAGTTCCAGGCGGTCAGCTGCCCCTCCAGGTACTGGGTGCCGATGCTCTTGACCTCCTCCTCGGCGATCGACACCGACACCACCGGCATGGTGGCGGCGGTCAACCCGGCGGACTTGTACTCCTTGAAGAACGCCACGTTGCTGTCGCCGTTGAGGGTGTTGAAGACGGCGTCCGCGCCGGAGGACTTCACCTTGTTGGTGATGGTGCCGAACTCGGTGGATCCGAGTGGGGCGTAGTCCTCCCCCAGCACCTTCATCCCGTTGGCCTCCGCGTACGCCTTGATGATCTTGTTCGCGGTGCGCGGGAAGACGTAGTCGGAACCGACCAGGTACAGCGACTTGGCGCCCTGCGCCTTGAGGTAGTCCAGGACCGGGACGATCTGCTGGTTCGTCGTGGCTCCGGTGTAGAAGATGTACGGCGACTGCTCCAGCCCCTCGTACTGCACCGGGTAGAACAGCAGCGCCTTGTTCTTCTCGAACACCGGCTTCACCGCCTTGCGGCTGGCCGACGTCCAGCAGCCGAAGACGGCCGCCACCCGGTCCTCCCGGATCAGCTTCTCGGCCTTCTCGGCGAAGGTCGGCCAGTCCGAGGCACCGTCCTCACCGACCGGTTCGATCTTCTTGCCGAGTACGCCCCCGGCTGCGTTGATCTCCTCGATCGCCAGCATGATCGAGTCCCGGACGGTGACCTCGCTGATGGCCATCGTGCCGGACAGCGAGTTGAGCAGGCCCACCTTGACGGTGTCGCCGGAGACGTCGGCGGCGACTCCCGCCGAGGTGTTCCCGTCGGTGGTCTTACTGCCGCACGCGGCCAGCGCGGCCGCGGCGACCAGGGTCATGGCACCCGCCAGGATGCGGCGGCCCCGGATCAGTGTCATCAAAGCTCCCTGCGTCGCGTGTGACGTCAAGTCAGTGCCCGGGGGCGATCATCGACCCCGAGTCGAAGTGCGGATCTGTCTAACTGCGGTGCGGTCCGTCGGAACATTGGGCGCTGTCCGATATGGCGGGTGGACGCCGATCGAGCAGCGATTCGAATATCGGGCAGGGAAAGCTTCGATCCGTTTCATTGCGCGGATGTTTCCCGGCGCTCAATAGACTGTTTCCGCTGGCACAGACCGCCCTGATCGCGGGCACGAAAAATGCCGGCACCTCACCGGAGAAAATCGGCGAAATGGCACCGGCGCACGATTGTCAGCCACAGTCGACTGCAATTTCCGTCCATCACCGGACGGTGGTGACATCCGGCTCGACGGCCGGATGCTTCACGTAGGAAGTATCTTTGCCCCCGGCTGTCGGGCGTGTCAAGGCGCGATCCGGTCACGCCACGGAGATCACAGTTCAGCCAGGACGGTGAAGTCCAGCCCGTCGGCCTCGGCGAGGTAGATGCGCTGGCGGACGTGCCGTTGGCGCAGCCGCAACTCACCCCTCGGCCCGTCGTAGGACACCACGTCGGCGGCGGCCTCCACCGCCCGCACGTCCAACGTGCCGGCCTTGGCGATCAACGCGGCCAGCAGCATGACGCCCTCGTAACAGGACTCGCCGAGGCTGCCCAGCGGCGGCGCCTCCAGCCCGAAGCGGCGACCGAAGCTGCCGTGGAAGTCGAGATTCTCCTGGGTCACCAGGCCGGCGAAGAAGCCCGCCGTGCTGAACAGCCCACGAGTGTTGGCGGCACCACTGGCCAGCAGCATGTTCTCGTCCATCAGGGTGCTCAGCCGCAGGCACCGCTGATCCAGGTCGGCCCGTGCGAAGGCCCGGTTGAACCGGACCGCGTCCGCACCCACCAGCAGCATCAGCACCGCGTCGGCGTCGCTGTGCTCGATGCGGCGCAGCACCTCGGCGTAGTCGTGCGTCTCCAGGGGCAGGAAGTGCTGGCCGACGACGCGTCCGCCGCTGCGCAGCGCGTACCGGTGCGCCGCCCGGGTCGTCCGGCGGGGCCAGACGTAGTCGTTGCCGACCACGAACCAGCGCCGCACCCCGAGATCCCCGGCGAGCACCCGCATCGCCGGCCACAGCTGCGCGTCCGGCGTCTCGCTGGTCAGGAAGACACCCTCGGTACGCTCACCACCCTCGTACAGCGCGGTGTAGACGTACGGCACCCGGTGCGCGATACGCGGTGCCACCGCCTGACGTACCGAAGAGATGTGCCAGCCGGTGACGCCCTGGACAGCGCCCATCGACACCAGCGCCTCCACCTCGGCGGCCACCTCGGCCGGCGGCGCCCCGCCGTCGACCGGCACCAACCGCAGTTCCCGGCCGAGGACGCCGCCACGGCGGTTCAACTCCTCGACGGCGAGCTGCGCACAGAGTTCACAACTCGGGCCGAACATGCCCGCCGGCCCACGCATCGGGTAGACCAACGCGATGCTGACCACGCCACGGTCGACGGTCAGCCAGGACGCCCCAGCGGTGATGCTCTCCCCCGCCTGCGGGCGCCCGGACCCCGGTGCCGGCGCGGACATGAACACATGGTGGCCGCCGTCGCTGGTGAAGACCAGCCCTCCCCAACCAGCGGGACATCTCGGTACCATGACGGCAACTCGCGAGGCGGGAGTGCCATGTCAGACCTTCCCGGTTCCGCAGCCGACCTGCTACCCCTGCTGACCCGCGCCGAGCGGTTGCTCTCGCGCCGGGTCGGCACCGTGCTCTCCGCCGAGTCGCTCAGCATCGAGGCGTGGCGGGTGCTCTGCCTGCTCGCCGACGGTCTCGGGCACCCGATGAGCGAGGTGGCCGCCGAAGCGTCGCTGCCCCCCGGCACCCTGACCAAGCTGGTCGACCAGCTCGTCGACCGCAACCTCGTCTTCCGCCGGGTCGACCCGATCGACCGTCGCCGCATCCGCGCGTACCTCACCGCCCGGGGTCGTAGCGAACACGCGCGGGTCGACGCGCAGATCCGCGCCCACCTCGCCGGCCTCGACACGACCGACGACACCTACCTGGCCAGCCTGCTCGACGCCCTCATCGCCCGGCTGAACGCCGGCCACCCCACCCCGGCCCACACCTCCGCCTGACCACACCCCAGCCCTGCCAACGCGGAGGGCCGGAGTGGACGTCAGCCGCCGTTGACCGGGCGGAACCTCCGGACCACGTTCGAGGTACCCGCGCAGGGTGTGCGCGTCCGGTGCGGTGGCGCTCCACAGGGTCGCCGGGCCACCGGCCAGCGGTAGCCGGGCCCAGGTAGCGCCCACGGCGGGCGGTTCCACCGGGTGGGACGGGTCCACGACCAGCAGCGAGCCGGTGGCGGACGCGCCGGCCAACACCGCCGGTCCGGCCCAGCCGGGCGCGTTCGACCCCACCGCCAGAGACTGCCGCAACAGTGGCCGCCCGGCCAGGTCGACCCAGGTGTTGATCTCGACGTCGCCGGGCCGCTCGCCGTGTCGCCCGCAGATCAACTCGTCCCGCCAGTGCAGGGCGCCGCCCTCGGCGACGTCCACCTGGGAATCCGCGACGTGCGCGCAGCCCGCCGCCGCGATCAGTTGCTCGGGCAGCCAGAACAGGGCCGCCCGGTCGGCGACGGTCGCCCGGACCAGCGTCCGGGAAACCGCGCCGGGGCGGCCCGGCAACGCGATCGACGCGGCCACCGTGTGCACGCGGACCACCGCGCCGGGGCCGACCTCGATGTCCAGCCGCAGGTCGTCGCCGGCGAGCGGACCGGCCGCCCCGCCGACGACGTACACCGTGACGCCACCGCCGGGGGACGGCACCTGGCGCAACAGCAGCGGGCTCTCCCCGCGCAGCTCGGTTGCGATGGTGCGGCCGTGCCGGTCGGCGCGGGCCACCAGCCGGGCGGTGGCCCGCATCAGACCTGCCCGGCGGCGGCCGCCAGGACCGGCGCGGCCTGGTCCGTGCCGGGCATCGCCGCCCGGTGGTGGGCCAGTTCGTGGCGGATCCAGGCGGCCACCCGGGTGGCCAGCGGATCCTCGGTGATGGACTGGAACACCGTGGGCAGGTCACCCCGGCGGGCGCGGGCGTCCCGGTCCATCACGGACAGGTCGGCGCCGACCATCGGCGCCAGGTCGGTCTTGTTGATCACCAGCAGGTCAGCGGCGGTCACCCCCGGTCCGCCCTTGCGCGGCACCTTGTCGCCGCCGGCCACGTCCACCACGAAGATCTGCCGGTCGACGAGTCCTCGGCTGAACGTCGCGGTCAGGTTGTCGCCGCCGCTCTCCACCAGCACCAGATCCAACGGTCCCAACGCGTCGGCCAGTTCGTCGATGGCGTCGAGGTTGGCGCCGATGTCGTCGCGGATGGCGGTGTGCGGGCAGCAGCCGGTCTCCACCGCCCGGATCCGCGTCGGGTCGAGCACCCCCGCCCGCTTGAGGAAGTCGGCGTCCTCGGTGGTGTAGATGTCGTTGGTCACCACGGCCAGGCGCAACTCGTCGGCGAACGCCCGACACAACGCCGCGACCAGGGCGGTCTTGCCGGAGCCGACCGGCCCGCCGATGCCCACCCGCAACGCCCGCGCGGCGGTCGGTAGCGGGGCGTGCGGATCCACCCCCGGCTCGGGGTGGGTGTGGGGAACGGACTCGTCGTGGTCGAGTTCAGGACGCAAAGAGACGCACCTCCCAGGTGACATGCGCTTCGGCATGGATATCGGCGAGCGGAGCGGCGGCGGCCGGCAGCCGCTCCGGTGGTTCCTCGGCGGCCCGCGCCGCCCGCGCCGCGACCGCGTCACAGGCATCGGCGAGCCGCACCAACAGCGCCTGGACCTGGTACGGGTCCAGGCCGAGCAGTCGTACGGCGGCGCTGGCCGAGCCGGTCACCGTCGCGTGGGCGGCGACGGTGGCCACCTGCGGCGGGTCGAGACCGGCGGCGGCACCGACCAGCCCCAGCACCAGCGGCTGGTGCGGACCGTCCGAGGTGGCCGGCAGGTCGTCGAAGACCGCCTCCGGCCAGATCTCCCGACCCGCCCGCCGCAACGCCCGGCCCTGCCGGCGGGAGACCGCGCGCTGGGCCGGCGAGGCGGTCCGGGCGTCCAGCTCGGCGTCGAGCCGGACCAGCGTGGCGCGACGCGACGGGCCATCAGGGCGGGGGTCACCCGCCGGTCGGTCGCCGTCGACGGCCCGGCGACCGACCGTCGACGACCCCGGCGGCCCGACGGCCGCCCGGCAGGACGCCGCGGCGAAGGCCGCCGCGACCAGCCCGGCGGTGGCGAGCCGCCCCCGCAGGTACTCCCCCAGCGTGGCCAGATCGGTCACCCGCCCCGCGGCGACGGCCGCCTCCAGGCCCGACGAGTGGGCGTGTGCCCCGGCCGGGAAGCGACCGTCGGCGAGGAGCAGCAGCATCGTCGGGGTGGCCATCAGAACAGGAAGTACCGCTGGGCCATGGGCAGTTCGGACACCGGATCGGGTTCCACCACCACGCCGTCGATCCGCACGGTGAAGGTGTCCGGGTCCACCTCGATGCGCGGCAACGCGCCGTTCTCCGGCAGATCCGTCTTGCCCCGGGACCGTACGTCGGTCACCGGCACCACCCGACGCCGCACGTCCAACCGCAGCCCGGCCTCCAGCGCCGCGGGGGCCACGAAGGCCAGGCTGGTGGCGGCGGCAGCCCCGCCGTACGCGCCGAACATCGGCCGGGGCAGCATCGGCTGCGGGGTGGGGATCGAGGCGTTCGCGTCACCCATCTGCGCGTACGCGATCATGCCGCCCTTGATGACCAGGTGCGGTCGTACGCCGAAGAAGGCCGGCTCCCACAGCACCAGGTCGGCGAGCTTGCCCGGCTCCACCGACCCGATCTCGTGGTCGAGACCGTTGGCCATGGCCGCGCAGATGGTGTACTTCGCGACGTACCGGCGGGCCCGGCGGTTGTCGGCGGCACCGTCGCCGGGCAGGGTGCCCACTCGGGCCTTCATCACGTGCGCGCTCTGCCAGGTACGCAACACGATCTCCCCGATCCGACCCATCGCCTGCGAGTCGGAGCCGATGATGGAGATCGCCCCGAGGTCGTGCAGCAGGTCCTCGGCGGCCATCGTGGAGGGCCGGATGCGGCTCTCGGCGAAGGCCAGGTCCTCCGGCACCGCCGGGTTCAGGTGATGGCAGACCATCAGCATGTCGAGGTGCTCGGCGAGGGTGTTGCGAGTGTACGGGCGGGTCGGGTTGGTCGACGAGGGCAGCACGTTCGGCTCACCGGCGACGGTGATGATGTCCGGCGCGTGCCCGCCCCCAGCCCCCTCGGTGTGGTACGAGTGGATCGCCCGACCGCCGATGGCGCGCAGCGTGTCGGCGACGAAACCGGCCTCGTTGAGGGTGTCGGTGTGGATGGAGACCTGCACGCCGGAGGCGTCGGCGACCCGCAGGCAGGCGTCGATCGCGGCGGGCGTGGTGCCCCAGTCCTCATGCAGCTTGAACCCGCCCGCTCCGGCCCGCAGCTGCTCCCACAGCGCCTCCTCCGCCACCGTGTTGCCCTTGCCGAGCAGCAGCACGTTGACCGGCAACGAATCGAGGGCCTCGTGCATCCGGGCCAGGTGCCAGGCGTTCGGGGTGACCGTGGTGGCGCGGGTGCCCTCCGCCGGCCCGGTGCCACCACCGACCAGGGTGGTGACCCCACTGGCGAGCGCCTCGTCGACGATCTGCGGGCAGATGAAGTGCACGTGGGTGTCGACCGCCCCGGCGGTGAGGATCCGACCGTTGCCGGCGATCACCTCGGTGGCCGGGCCGATGACCAGGTCCGGGTGGACGCCGTCCATGGTGTCCGGGTTGCCCGCCCGGCCCAGCGCGACGATCCGACCGTCGCGCAGCCCGACGTCGGCCTTCACCACACCCCAGTGGTCGAGGACGACCGCCCCGGTGATGACGGTGTCCAGGGCCCCTTCGGCGCGGGTGGCCCGGGACTGACCCATCGACTCACGGATCACCTTGCCGCCGCCGAAGACCGCCTCGTCGCCACCGGCGCAGTGGTCGTGTTCGACCTCGATCAGCAGGTTGGTGTCGGCCAACCGGATCCGGTCGCCGGTGCTCGGTCCGTACAGGGCGACGTAACGGTCCCGATCCACGGTGCTCATGCCGGCGCTCCACTTCGTCGCGGGCCGCCCTGCGGCACCGCGCTGATCCGTTCGCTCATGCCTGCCGTCCCCCGTCCAGCGCCCCGGCGCACTCGCCCCGCAGGCCCGGCACGATCCGGGCGCCGCCCAGCGGCACCAGGTCCACCGGGCGGCTCACGCCCGGCTCGAAACGCACCGAGGTGCCGGCCGGTACGGCGAGCCGCTGCCCCCAGGCGGCGTCCCGGTCGAAGTCCAGCGCCGGGTTGGCCTCGGCAAAGTGGTAGTGCGATCCGACCTGCACCGGCCGGTCGCCGGTGTTGACCACCGTCACCACCGTCACCGGCCGCCCGGCGTTGATCTCGACGGGTCCGGTCGCCGGCAGGATCTCCCCGGGGATCACGGGATCGGGTGGTGCACCGTCACCAACTTGGTGCCGTCCGGGAACGTCGCCTCCACCTGCACCTCCCTCAGCAACTCGGGGATGCCGTCCTGCACGTCGTCGCGGCTGAGCACGGTGCGGCCGGAGGCCATCAGGTCGACCACGGACTGCCCGTCGCGTGCGCCCTCCAGCAGGAAGGCGGTGATCACCGCGACGGCTTCCGGATAGTTGAGACGCAGGCCGCGTTCCCGGCGTCGCCGGGCGACATCGGCCGCCACATGGACGAGCAGACGGTCCTGCTCGTGGGGAGTGAGATACACGGGTGCTCCCGGTGGGTGTCCGCGCCCCCGGCGCACCGTCGGCTCGGCGCCTCGACGCGCCGCCGCACGGTTCGGGGTTCGCCCAGCCGGCGCGCCACCACGCGCGTCGAGCCCGGGAGTTCCACCCTCCCGGCCCACGTGGTGGACCACCGGCGGTGTCTTCGGATGCGGACCGCACCGCCCACCGCTGAGCAGACCGTAAGGGATCGCCCGGCCCGTCGGCAACACCCGCCGATGGCCGCCACCCCTGAGCCACCCCGGCGGTGACCTGCCCGGGTTCCCCGGACGCCGGACGCGCTCGCGCCTCCCACCCCAGGTCAGCGCGCGGCGTGAGGGGCCTCATATCGGGTGGACGCGGCCCGGTCACCTGGTGCTAGCCTCGGCCGCAGGTCATGAGTGCCAGCGTCAAGCCCCGGCTTGCTGGCCGGCAACCCTCCTCCGCGCAGGGGTGCCCCGGGTGAGGACCAGGCACCGGAGCGTCCGGTGCAAGCGTGGCCTGGGTCCCCAGGTCATCACGACCTTGAGGAGAACCATGTCGTACCGCAGTCGACCCGCTCCCGTCGCGGCCTGTCTCGCCCTGACCCGACGTCGGCACGTCGACATGATGCGGGTGTGCAGCGCCGCGTGTAGCTGACCGCGTCGCTCCCGGTCACCGATCCCCACCCGGTCGGCAGACCACCTCCCGCTGCGTCATCGATTCCATCCCAGCGGTCCGTCCTGCGGCGGACCGTCGGTGCGGCACGTCCGTGCCCGCCGCAGCTCAACCAGGAGACACCTGTGCGATTCCTTCCCGCCCTGACCCGTGCCGCCGCCGTCGGCGTCGCCGCGATCCTCGCCGCGACCACCCTGACCGCCTGCGGCTCGAACTCCGCCGACAGCGCGGCCGACAACCCGTACAACCTGCTTCAGCCGGGCGTGCTGCGGGCCGGCACGCTCACCGACGCCCCGCCGAACGTGTACCTCAAGGACGGCAAGTTCACCGGGTTCGACAACGACCTGCTGGTCGCCGCCGCCGACAAGCTCGGGCTGCGGGTCGAGTTCGTCGGCACCGACTTCTCGGGCCTGCTCGCCCAGGTCAACAACCGCAAGTTCGACGTCGGCAGTTCCTCGATCACCATCACCGAGGCGCGCAAGAAGACCGTGGACTTCGGCAACGGGTACGACTTCGGGTACTTCGGGCTCGACGTGCCCGCCGGATCGGCGTTGCGCAGCTTCGACGAGCTGCCCGGCAAGCGGGTGGTGGTCGTGCAGGGCACCGTCCAGGACGACTACGCCACCACCAAGGGCCTGAACCCGGTACGCGTACCCGACTACAACGGCGCGATCAACCAGCTCAAGGCGGGTACCGCCGACGCGTGGATCGCCCCCGCCGAGATCGGTGAGAAGACCGCCGCGGACAGCGGCGGCAAGATCACGGTCGCGGCGAAGGAGCTCAGCCCGGCACCCACCGCGTACGCCTTCGCCAAGGGCAACGACGCGCTGCGCGAGGCGCTGAACAAGGCCCTCGACGAGGTGATCGCCGACGGCACCTGGACCCGGTTGCAGCAGCAGTACTACCCGGACCGGCCGATCCCGGCCGACTTCACCCCGGGCAGCGGCGACGTGGCGGTGCCCTCGGCGTCGCCCGCCTCCTGAACCAGGGCCACGAGCGAGCAGGGCGGAGGTTGACCGTGGATCCGTTGCGCACCCTGTGGGAGACGTTCTTCGACTGGGAGTCGATGCGTGAGGCGCTACCCGAGATGCTCACCGTCGGGTTGCCGAACACGCTGATCCTGGCGGTCACCGCCGCCCTGCTGGGCTCGGCGCTGGGCATCCTGCTGGCCGTGGCGGGCATCTCGCGTACCCGCTGGCTGCGCTGGCCGGCCCGGGTCTACACCGACGTGTTCCGGGGTCTGCCGGCAGCGGCGACGATCCTGCTGATCGGGGTCGGGCTGGCCCCGCTGGGGATGCAGGTGTGGGGGCCCAACCCGTACCCGCTGGGAATCCTGGCGCTGTCGCTGATCGCCGCGGCGTACATCGGCGAGATCTTCCGCTCCGGCATCCAGTCGGTGGAGGCCACCCAGTTGGAGGCGGCCCGCGCGTTGGGGTTCTCCTGGCGCGAGGCGATGCGGGTCGTGATCATCCCGCAGGGCATCCGGCGCATCCTGCCGGCCTGGGTGAACCAACTCATCGCCCTGATCAAGGACTCCAGCCTGGTCTACTTCCTCGGCCTGCTGGCCAGCCAGCGGGAGCTGTTCCGGATCGGGCAGGACTACGCCGCCAACACCGGCAACCAGTCGGCGCTGCTGCTGGCCGGGCTGTTCTACCTCGCCCTGACGGTGCCGCTGACCCACGTCGTCAACTGGATCGACCGGCGGCTGCGGCAGGGCCGCCCGACGGCCGGGCCGACCGACGACGACCCCGACGACCTGGACCTGGCGCTGCCCGGCGCCGCCGGAGGAAATCAACGATGAGCACCTCGGTCAGTCTGAGCCTGCGCGACGTGCACCTCGCCTTCGGGCGTCATCAGGTGCTGCGCGGAGTGGATCTGGACGTGGCGCGCGGCGGCACCGCGTGCGTGATCGGCCCGTCCGGGTCGGGCAAGTCCACCCTGCTGCGGACGGTGAACCGGCTCCTCGAACCGGACCGGGGCGACGTGCTGCTGGACGGACGCAGTGTGCTGCGCGACGACCCGGACGCGCTGCGGCAGCGCATCGGCATGGTGTTCCAGCAGTTCAACCTCTTCCCGCACATGAGCGTGGAACGCAACATCACCCTGCCGCTGCGCCGCATCGGCAAGCTCGGCGAGGACGAGGCGGTGGCTCGCGCCCGAGCCGAACTCGACCGGGTCGGACTGGCCGCGAAGGCCGACGCCCGACCCGCGCACCTGTCCGGTGGGCAGCAGCAGCGGGTGGCCATCGCCCGGGCGTTGGCCATGCGGCCACAGGTGATGCTCTTCGACGAGGCCACCTCCGCACTGGACCCGGAACTGGTCAAGGGGGTGTTGGCGCTGATGGCGGAGCTGTCCGCCCAGGGCATGACCATGGTGGTGGTGACCCACGAGATGGGTTTCGCCCGCCAGGTCGCCGACACCGTCGCCTTCATGGACGCCGGGGTGGTGCTGGAGGCCGGCGAACCCCAGGCCCTCTTCGAGTCGCCGCAGCACCCCCGGCTGCGCCGCTTCCTGTCCCAGGTGCTGTGACCTCCGACCGCCCCTGGTCAACGACGGCGCCCGGCGAGGATCGCAAGAGTCTCCCGGCGCACCTCGTCGGGCTCCCGCACGAGGCGTCGGTGGCTGAACCTGACCACCAGGATGCCGACGGTGGCGAGCAACGCGTCGCGCCGCAGGTCGATCTCGCGCTGGCGGGTATCGCCGTGTGAGCTGGCACCGTCCAGCTCGATGTCGACCCGCTCCTGCTCGGCGAACAGGTCCAGGTACATGGTTCGTCTGCCCACCCGGACGCGTACCTGACGCATCAGCACCGGCAGGTCAGGACCGGTGAAGACGCGGTCGTGTCCCCAGATCTCCAAGGGGCTGCGGCAACCCGCGTCGAGCCGGTCGATGAGTGCGGACAGCGCCGCCCGTCCGGTCGTCTTCGGGGCAAGCGCGCCGCGGAGCCGGTGGCCCGTGGTCAACCGGTCGTTCACGGCGCGGACAACCGGCCCGATGCGGCTCTCCTCGGGCAACAACGACCACGAGCGCACCAACGCCTCCTCCAGCCGGACGAGCGGTACGCCCCGTCGCACCACGACGTGTGGCGGTTCCGCCGCGAATGCCCTCCGATGCCGCACCACCAGGCTCTCCCTGCTCCGCAGGCCGGTACCGGCGGGCACGTCGAGGTACACCGGCTCGCCGGCTGGTTGGGGCCGGAGGCCGTACACGTCCAACGCGGTCAGCGCGCTCAAGGCCGCCCGGCCGTCGGCGTACGCGAGCGCCGCCCGTCGAGCGACCTCGGGTGTCACCCGTGCGAGCACGCTGGCCGACTCCGGGCCGGCGAGCAACGAGCCGTCGACGTAGACCGCCGGCAACACGCGACGCAGCCAACCGATGCGGTACGCCCGCCGCAGCGTCCAGGGCGGTACCACCTCGAGTGCGCGGGCGCGGGTCACCACACCGCCACCGGCCTCGACGAGCGATCGAAGCACGGCATCCACACCGACCGAGCCTGCCCCACCCCACCCCGCCCCCACTGCCCCCCTGTGGACACCGCACCCCCTGTGCACAACGCACCGCTCCAACGCCGCGTGTGGTAGGGGTCCTTGATCGTTTGCAGTCGAGTGACCGTGCCAGCGGCGTGTCGAGTCAGTCGACTGCAAACGATCAAGTCTGAACCGGCCGGGTCAGGTGGGGGTGTCGCGGCGGCGGAAGGTGGTCAGGCCGACCGCGAGCAGTACGGCGGCGATCGCGGTGAGTGCCACCAGGGGCAGGACGGTGAGGTCGGCGGCGGGCACGGACGGCACATGGGTGTACGGGGAGAGGTTCAGCGCGGTCTGTGGCAGGTCCAACGCGGCGCCCAGTTGGCCGAGCAGCAGGAAGACGATCAGCACCGCCCAACTGGACGCGACCGACCAGCGTGGCAGCGCCCCGAACAGGGTGGTCACCACCCCGGCGACGACCAGCAGTGCGGGCAACCACAGCAGGGCCGCACCGGTCAGCTCGACGGTCCAACCGGCCGGATCTCCGGCGGCCAGCCCGTACCCGAGCCCGGTGGTGGCACCGGCCAGCAGCATCAACGCCAGCGCACCGAGCGCGGCGGCGGCCACCTGCGTAGTCAACCACCGGGTGCGGCTGACGGCGGTGGCGAGCAGCGGTTCGAGGATGCCGTCCGACTCGTCGCCGCGTACCCGCAGCAGGGCCTGCACCACGTACGCGCCGATGGTCAGCGCGAACAGCCCGAGCATCGCCGCCAGGAAGGCGTCGCGCAGTTCGTCCCCGCCACCGAGTTGGGCGATCGCCTCGGCGGCGGCCGGGTTGTCGGCGATCATGTCGTCCACCTCGTGCCCGGCCAGTCCCATGGCCACGCCGAGCACCGCCACCGCGATCGCCCAACCGGTCAACGCGCCACGGTGCAGCCGCCAGGTCAGCCCGGCCGGACTCAGCAGTCCGGCGGCGGCCCGGTCCGGCCCCCGTCGCGCGGCGAGCAGGCCGGCGCCGACGTCACGGCGTTCGGCCAACGCGTACGCGATGGCGACCCCGGCGACGAGCAGGGCGGTCGGCAACGCGAGCACCCACCACCGTTCCGCACCGAAGGCGCGGACCTGGGTGCCCCAGCCCAGCGGCGACAGCCAGGTGGGCCAGGCGCTGTCCAGCAACCCGTCGGCGGAACGCTCACCGAGCACGTCGCCGGCGGCCCGGAGCAGGAACGTCACGCCGACGGTGGCGGCGGCGAGAGCGTTGGCGCCCCGGGAGGTCACCGACAGTTGGGCGGTGACGGCGGCGACACCGGTGAAGGCGAGACCGACGCCGGTGATCGCCGCGGCGGCGGCCACCGACCCGGCGGCGGGTAGCCCGGCGCCGACGAAGGCGACCGCGAGCAGCGCCCCGGCGAGGACGTTGGCGCCGACCACGACGACCAGGGCGGCGGTGAGCAGGGCGTACCGGCCGACGGCGGCGGCACCGAGCAGTTCGGCCCGGCCGGTCTCCTCGTTCTGCCGGGTGTGCCGGATCACCGCGAAGGTGCTCAGCAGCGCGGCGAGCACGGCCAGGGTGAGGTACGTCTCGGCGACCACCACCGCGCCGAGTTCGGTGCTGGCCACCGGACCGTTGAAGGCGCGGGCGACGACGCTGGTGTTGGCCACCTCGACGTAACCGAGGCGGTTCTGCTCGTCGGGGTAGATGCCGGCCACGCTCTCGGCGAGGGCGTAGCCGAGCAGCGGGGTACCGAGCGCCCAGACGACCAGGCGCACCCGGTCGCGCCGCAGTGCGAGCCGGGCGAGTCGGCCGGTGCCGGTGAAGGCGCTCATCGGGTGGCTCCGCTCGCCGCTCGCGGATCGTCGGTGGTCTCGCCGTAGTGCCGCAGGAACAACTCCTCCAGGGTGGGCGGTGTGCTGGTCAGCGCCCGGACCTCGAAGCGGACCAGGTGCGCCAGGAGGGTGTCGAGGTGTTCGGGTTCGACCTCCAACCGGACGCGCCCGTCGACCGGGCGGACCTCGTGCACGCCGGGTAGGTCCGTCAGGCCGGTCACCGGGCGTCCGGTCTCGACGGTGACCGTGGTACGCGCCAGGTGCCGCAGCTCCGACAGGGTGCCGGCCTCCACGATCCGCCCCTCCCGGATGATGCTGACCCGGTCGCAGAGCGCCTCGACCTCGGCCAGCACGTGGCTGGAGAGCAGGACGCTCGCGCCGGCCTGGCTGAGTCGGCGGACCTCCTCCTGGAACACCGCCTCCATCAGCGGGTCCAGCCCGGACGTGGGTTCGTCCAGGATGTACAGCTCGACGTCGGAGGCGAAGGCGGCGACGATGGCGACCTTCTGCCGGTTGCCCTTCGAGTAGGTGCGGCACTTCTTCGTCGGGTCCAGGTCGAAGCGGCGCAGCAGTTCGTCGCGTCGACGCCGGTCCAGCCCGCCGCGCAACGCGCCGAACAGGTCGATCGCCTCGCCGCCGGAGAGGTTGGGCCAGAGGTTGACGTCACCCGGCACGTACGCCAGACGCCGGTGCAACGCGACCGCGTCGCGCCACGGATCGCCGTCGAGGATGCGGACCTGCCCGGAGTCGCGGCGCAGCAGACCGAGCAGGATCCGGATGGTGGTGGACTTACCCGAGCCGTTGGGCCCCAGGAATCCGTGCACCTCCCCCGGCTCCACGGTGAGGTCGAGCCCGTCGAGCGCGCGTACGCCGCCGAAGGTCTTGACGAGGTTTTCGATGGAGATCACGGACATGGGTCCTCCCGCCGTACCGGTGTCTACCGAACCACTCCACTGACCGATGGTAAGGGATCGGCGCGAGTGGTCCCGTCCCTCGGTCAGCGGTGACTTAGGCTGGGACCATGACCGTGGAGGAGGCGGACAGCACCCGCGACCGGATCCTGCGCACCGCGTTGAGCCTCTTCTCCGCGCAGGGATACCAACGCACCTCCCTGCGGCAGATCGCCGAGCGGTTGCGGCTGACCAAGGCGGCCATCCTCTACCACTTCCCGAGCAAGTCACACCTGCTCATCGCACTGGCCGAACCGCTGCTGGGCGACCTGGAGGCGCTGCTGGAGCACGCCGAGGCGCTGCCGGGACGCCAGGCGAGGTGGGCCCTGCTGGAGGGCTGGGTGGACACCATGCTCAAGCACCGTGGCCCGCTGGGCATGCTCTTCCACGATCTCGCGCTGGTCGAACGGAGCAGCACGTACCACCGGCTGCTGCGGATCGTCATGCGGGCCAACGAGATCGTCGCGGGGCCGGACGCCAGCCGACGGGAGCGGGTCCGGGCGGTCCAGGCGATCGGCGTGTGCAGTGATCCGGTGGTGTTCCTGATCGACGTGCCGGCGTCGGCGTTGCGGGCCGACATGCTCGACGGCGTCCGCCGCCTGCTGGGCGAGACACCGACCGACACGGAGGCGGTGACCGGCACGAAGACACCGCCCGGCACGGAGACACCGCCCGGTGCGGAACCGCCGCCCGGCACGAAGACACCGACCGGCGCGGAGGCGGTGACCGGCGAGACCTCTGACGCGGCTGGCGGGGTCGCCGAGGCGGTTGCCGCGACGCCCGGCCGGGTGGGCCGGCGACGGCCGGGACGGCCCCGGTCGATGAGCCCGGAGCAGGCGCGGGCCGCCCGCCGGATGCACCTCGCGGGCACCCACTCGGCCGACGAGATCGCCGCCGAGTTCGGCGTCTCGCGCGCCACCGTCTACCGACACCTCGACGCGCCGGACGATAATGAGACAGTTCTGAGATAGTTCTGAGACGGGACGGCTCGGCCGGTGGTGGCCCCCGGACGCGTCGCGGGCCACCACCGGCGCAGGTCACCGCAGCAGGTCGATCCCGGCGTACGTGCGCTCGTGCGCCGGGAAGTCCTCGTCGGTGTGCGGCGCGTAGATCCAGGTACGCAGCGACTGCGCCGCCGTGTCGATCTCGACCAGCCGCACCGGGTTGGTGCGCCGGGAGTGGAAGGTCTGGAGGAAGGAGTAGACCCGGTTGCCGTGCACGCCGGTGTCCACCCGGGAGGCCGCCGTTCCGGTGTGGCCGGAGAAGACGAACCGGATGTTGGGATACTTCGCCACCAGGTTGTCGAAGACGTACTGCGGACTGGTGGATCCGTAACCGGCCGACTGCCCGATGGTGGCGTCGCTCTCCAGGTAGTGATGGGTGACGATCACGACGTTGTGCCGGGGATGGGCCGCCACCACCGACTGCGCCCAGGCGACGGCAGCCCGGCGGGGCCACAGTTCCAGGCTCAGCACCAGCCACCGCACCCCACCTGCGGTGTAGGTGGCGTACGCGTTGTCCACCTTGCCCGCCTCGAACTGGCCGCCCACCGCGCCGAACCGGGCGGCCGTGAAGTACCGGTTGAACACCGTCGTGTCGCGCAACAACTGCCCGGCGGGTCGACGCAGTTCCCCACCCGGGCCAGCCGACTGGGTGTCGTGGTTGCCGATGGCGAGGGTGTACGGCATCCCGGCCGTCTCCAACGGACGCAGCGCGGCGCGCGCACGTTCGTACTGCACGTGGTCGGCGGTGTCGTAGTTGACCACGTCACCGGAGTGCGCGACGAAACGCAGGTCGAGGGCGGCGCGCTGGGCGACCAGCCAGTCCACGCGCTGGCGCAACCGGGCGTCGCCGGCGGTCAGCACCTCCTCCTGCGTGTCCGGGACCACGGCGAAGGCGAACCTCGTGTCGATGACCGGTGGCTGCGTCCGCACGTACGCCAGATGCGCGTTGCGGTCACACGTGCCCGTGTACCGGTCGTTGACCAGCTCGATCCGGACGTCGTGCCGCCCCTCCGGCAGTTCCCCGCCGACCGGGTAACTCCCGTAGTCGGTGGCGCTGGTCACGGTGATCTCGCCGACCGGGTCGCCACCGACCTTGACCCGCAGCGTCGGCCAGCCGTCGCAGTGGTCCCCGATCGCGCCGACGACCAGGCGACCCGCGCCCGGCACCGAGATGGTGGCGTAACTGGCGTTGTGCCACAGCGTGGCGTGGGTGCCCGAGGGCGGCCTCGGCGTGCCCGTCGCCGGCTGGATCGAACCGTTGACCACGGTGAACGGTGACGCGGCGGGTGCCGCGCCGGCCAAGACACCGGCCGACAGTACGACCACGACCGCCATGATCCCGCGCGTGATCCGCATGGATGCCCTCCCTGTCCACACCTCCGGCAGATGCCGGACATCGGGATGCTAAGGCAGACCTACCGGACATCCCGGCATCCCAACGATGGACACGCAGTGACGTAATCCATCCGAAACGTGATCGACCGCACGTCTCTTGATCAGTCGACGTCCACCCAGTCCAGAGTGCGCTGCACCGCCTTGCGCCAACCGGCGTAGCCGGCCGCGCGCTGCTGCGGCGACCAGGACGGTTGCCAACGCCGACTCTCGTTCCAGTTCTCTCGGAGTTCGTCGGTGTCCCGCCAGAATCCGACGGCCAACCCGGCGGCGTACGCCGCGCCGAGGGCGGTGGTCTCGGCGACCACCGGCCGACTGACCGGCACGCCGAGGATGTCCGCCTGCAACTGCATACACAGGTCGTTGACGGTGACGCCGCCGTCCACCTTGAGGCACTCCAACGCCACGCCCGAGTCCTGCGCCATCGCCTCGGCCACGTCGCGGCTCTGGTAGCAGATGGCCTCCAGCGTCGCCCGCGCGATGTGCCCGTCGGTGTTGTAGCGGGACAGACCGACGATCGCGCCCCGGGCGTCGGAGCGCCAGTACGGGGCGAACAGGCCGGAGAAGGCCGGTACGAAGTAGACCCCGCCGTTGTCGTCGACCTGGCGGGCGAGATCCTCGCTCTGCCCGGCACTGCTGATGATCTTCAGCTGGTCACGGAGCCACTGCACGGCCGAACCGGTGACGGCGATGGACCCTTCGAGGGCGTAGACCGGCGGCTGGCCGGCGAACTGGTAGCACACGGTGGTGAGCAGCCCGGCCTCGGACCGGACGATCTCCGAGCCGGTGTTCAGCAGCATGAAGTTGCCCGTACCGTAGGTGTTCTTCGCCTCGCCCGGCGCGAAGCAGACCTGCCCGACGGTGGCGGCCTGCTGGTCGCCCAGGTCCGCGGTGATCGGGACGGCACCGGCGAACGGGCCGTTGGGCAGCGTGACGCCGTAGGCGTCCGGATCGGACGACGGCACGATCCGGGGCAGCATGGCGCGTGGGATGTCGAAGAACGACAGCAGCTCGTCGTCCCAGTCGAGGGTCTCCAGGTCCATCAGCATGGTCCGGCTGGCGTTGGTGGGATCGGTGACGTGCGCGCCGCCGTCGACGCCACCGGTGAGGTGCCAGAGCAACCAGGTGTCGGTGTTGCCGAAGATCGCCTCGCCGCGTTCGGCGGCGGCCCGCACCCCGTCGACGTTCTCCAGAATCCACTGGATCTTGCCGCCGGAGAAGTAGGTGGCCGGCGGTAGACCGGCCTTGCGCCGGATGACCTCACCGCGCCCGTCGCGTTCCAGGGCGGAGGCGATCCGGTCGGTCCGGGTGTCCTGCCAGACGATGGCGTTGTAGTACGGCAGACCGCTGCGCCGGTTCCACACCACCGTCGTCTCCCGCTGGTTGGTGACGCCGAGGGCGGCCAGGTCGCTGGCGGCCAGGCTGTGCGTGTTCAACGCCGTACGCACGACCGTCTGGGTCCGTTCCCAGATCTCCAGCGGGTTGTGCTCGACCCAACCGGCGCGCGGCAGGATCTGCTGGTGTTCGAGCTGGTGGCGACCGACCTCGTTGCCACCGTGGTCGAAGATCATGAACCGGGTGCTGGTGGTGCCCTGGTCCACGGCGCCGACGAAATCCGCCATCCGGTTCTCCTTGTCATGGTCCTCGTTGCGGTGCGGGCCTCGGGTAGATCCTTCCCGATCTCCGCGCCGCCCACCATGCGCGCCTGAGGCACCGGTCAGTGGCCGCGCACTCGGGCGGTCGACCCACTTGGCGCGGCGGCGGATCCGGTCGGGCAGCGGCGGGAGCTACGCCGCCGGGCCCGGTCCCCAGGCCGGTGGCGGGGGCGGCGCCGGATCATTGCCCCTCGGCAATAGTCGCGGATATCGGTGGACAACGTACTCTGCCTGCATGAACAACCTCAGCCCGCCGGACGCCCCGGATCCTGGCGATCCGTCCTGCGGGGGCGAGGAGGCGGTCGCGCTGCTGTCCGAGTCGTTCACCGCGCAGACCGTGACGGCGTTGCGGCACCTGCTCAGCGCGCGGGTGGCCGCCGCCGGTCTCACCGGCGACGTGGCCGAGGATCTCGTCCTGGCGGTGCACGAGTTGGTCACCAACGCCGTGCTGCACGGCGGGGGTCGCGGGCGACTCCACCTGTTCCGGCGGGCCGACCTGCTCGTCTGCGAGGTCACCGACCATGGTCAGGAGTCCGGCGGGGACCTGCCGGTGAACCTGCCGGCGACGAACACCCCCGGGGGTCGTGGTCTCTGGCTCGCCCACCACCTGACCGGGGCGTTGACGCTGACCCGCCGACCCGACGGCCTGACCGCGACCGTCACCGCGAGCCTGCCCGCCGCACCGCCGACCGCGCCCCAGCCGCAGCCGCAGCCGCAGCCGCAGCCGCAGCCGCAGGTTGCCACGGACCGGCCGCCGTACCCGTAAGTCCGACGGCCGGTCTCGCGAGCGTCAGGAGAACGCGACGCGGGTCCGCCGGGGCGGGGCCCCGGCATTCCGGTCAGCCGATCCCGTGACCCGCTGCCGATCCCCGAGGGTCAGCGGTTCTGCTTCTGCTGGCACGGCACGCAGAACCGCGCGTGCGGCAGGATCTCCAGGCGTTCCCGGGGGATGTCCGTGCCGCACTTCTCGCAGCGGCCGTAGCCACCGGCGGTGAGGCGCTTCAACGCGCCCGAGATCTGCTCGATGCTCTGCCGGGTGGCGGCGATCAGCGCGGCGTTGGTGTGCGCCTGCGCCGGATCGCCGGTGTCGGCCGTCAGTTGGGTCAGCCGAGCCGTCTGGGCCTCGAACTCGTGATTCAGCGTCGACTCAAGGTTGGTGAGCCACTGCTGGTCCTGAACGTCGGTCCGTTCACTCATGTCGGTTCCTTCCCGGAAAAAGAAAAAGGGCCGAAGCTGTGCGCTTCGCCCTTGCCGTCACGTGTTGGTGAACGGTTTCCGGAGGGCTCCGACCGGCGGGACGGGGCTGACCAGCCCGCGCGGGGACTCGACGCGCCTGCGCGCGCAGCACGACCGGCGCCGCCGCCGTGACGGCGGCGACGCGGGTGAGCAGCACGGCGGGTCGCATCAAACCACCATAGGCCGCGGCGCGCAGGAAGCCAATGCCGATCTGCGCCGCACCTGACGTACCGGCACCAACACCGCCGAACCGGTACGAGGGCGGATCAAAGTCGCTAAGGTTGCCGTGGCGGAGGAGTTCGGGCAGCACTTCGCCATCGGCGCGGACCCCGCCCGGCGGCAGCCCGTGGCCGGGCACGGCCAGCAGGAGGTGCCGGATGTCGGAGGCTGTGCACACCTTCTTCGACAACTTGGTCAGAAGCGGGGGTCGGATGCTGCGCCAGATCTCCGGCACCATGCGCTTCGACCTGCGCTATCCCAACCGGGTCGACCACTGGAACCTCCGCATCGACCAGGGTCGGATCACCGTGACGCACGGTGGGACACCGGAGGTGGACACCGTGATCCACACCGACGAGGAACTCTTCCTGCGGATGGCGCACGGCGAGGTCAAGCCGGTGCCCGCGTGGTTACGCAACGACTTCACCGCCGACGGAGAGTTCCGCCTCGTGATGGTGCTGGAGCGACTGTTCGCACCGCCGCCGAACGCCCGCCACCCCCGCGAGGTGGCCGTCAGCCAGAAATCCCCGACCTCGCCCGAGCGCCGAGCGCCCGCGCCGGGCGCGGTGAACTCCACCGCCGACGACCGGGGGCCGCGATGAGGAAACTGGTCCGCATCCTCGACGGCAACATCTTCGCGCTGAGCGAGGTCAACGGCGACATGGTCTTCAGCCCCACCAACCCGAGTGGGTTCTTCGCCTTCGACACCCGCTTCCTGTCCACCTGGCGGCTGAGCATCGACGGGCAGCAGCTCTCGCCGCTGGCCGTGCACGACGCCAGCTACTACAAGATCCGCTTCTTCCTGGTGCCCGGTCATCCGACCCACTACGTCGACGCGAAGGTCTCGGTGATCCGCGACCGCTGGATCTCCGACAGCGCCTTCACCGAGCACCTGACCGTGCTCAACCACAGCAACGACGCCGTCGACTTCGTGGTGCGCATCGACGTGGACAGCGACTTCGCCCCGGTCTACGACGTGGTCTGGCCGCACCGCTCCGCGCTGCGCGGCTACCGGGAGGTGTCCGACGGCCGCCTGCGGCTCGGCTACCGGCGGGAGAAGTTCCACCGGGTGACCGACATATCAAGCAGCGAACCGGCCGACCTGGACGAACGTGGGCTGACCTTCCGCATCCGGGTCGAGGCGCAACGCCGCTGGAGCACCCTCCTGCGGGTGGCGGGGCGGGTGCTGCGCCCGGACGGGGCAGACGTACGGGAACGACTACGGCATCCCCGGGGCAAGGTCGGCGCCCCGCTGCACCACGACCTGAGCCAGTGGCTCGCCGACGCGCCACGGCTGCACTGCGACTGGCGGCAGTTGACCGAGACGTACCAGCGGGGCCTGATCGACCTGGCCGGTCTGCGCTTCTCCCCCCTGGCCATGCCGAACAAGACCATGCTCGCCGCCGGACTGCCCTGGTCGGCCACCATCATCGGCCGCGACAACATCCTCACCTGCTTCCAGACGCTGCCGTTCGTCCCCCGGATGGCGGAGACCACCCTGCGGCTGCTCGCCCTGGACCAGGGCACGGTGCTCGACGACTTCCGCGACGAGGAACCCGGCAAGATCCTCAACGAGTTCCGATACGGGGAGATGGCCGCCTTCGAACATCGCCCCCAGTCGCCGTACTTCGGCGGAGCGGACGTGACCCCGCTGTTCGTCGTGCTGCTCGACGAGTACGAACGCTGGACCGGCGACGCCACGCTGGTGCGCGACCTCCAGGACGCCGCCCGCGCGGCGCTGCGCTGGATCGACGAGTACGGCGACCTGCGCGGCGACGGCTACCTCTGGTACCAGCCGCGCAACAACGAGAGCGGGGCGCAGAACCACTGCTGGAAGGACAGCCCGGAGGCGATCTGTTACCGGGACGGCCGGATACCCGGGCAGCCACGGGCCACCTGCGAGTTGCAGGGTTACGTGTACGACGCTAAGCGACGCGGGGCACGGCTCGCCCGCGAGTTCTGGGACGACCCGGCGTACGCCGATCGGCTGGAGCGCGAGGCCGAGGAGCTCAAGCAACGGTTCAACCGCGACTTCTGGATCGACGGCGGCGAGTACTTCGCGTTGGCGCTCGGCCCCGACGGTGACCAGGTCGACGCACTGGCCTCGAACATGGGACATCTGCTGTGGAGCGGCATCGTGGACCCGTCCCGGGCCGCCCTGGTCGCCGGCCACCTGCTCGGGCCACGACTCTTCTCCGGCTGGGGGGTACGCACCCTGGCCACCGGACAGACCAGCTACAACCCGCTCGGCTACCACCTGGGCACGGTGTGGCCGTTCGACAACTCGCTGATCGCCTACGGGCTACGCCGCTACGGTTTCCTGGAGGAGGCGGGGATCATCGCCGAGTCCGTCGTCAGGGCGTCCCGGTACTTCGCCGGGCGGATGCCGGAGGCCTTCGCCGGCTACGACCGCAGTCTGACCCGCTATCCGGTGCCGTACCCGGCCGCGAACAGTCCGCAGGCGTCCGCGACCGGCGCCACCTTCCTGCTGGTACGCACCCTGCTGGGTCTGGAGCCGTACGGCGAGCACCTGGTGGTGCAGCCGGCCATCCCGGAGCGCTTCGGCCGGATCGAGCTGCTGGACATCCCGGGCCGCTGGGGTCGCAAGGACGCGATCGGCAACGCGCGCCCCGCCCGCCACGATCAGGTCCGACGGTGACCGTTCACCGGGCACGGCGTAACGTGCTGCGGCATGACCGGCGTGGCGCACTCGCATTGTTCGTACTGTGGCGCGGCTTATCCGCCGCAGGCCGGCTGGCCCCGGCTCTGCACCGCCTGCGGTCAGCAGGTATGGCGTAACCCGTTGCCGGTGGCGGTGGCCGTGCAGCCGGTGCGGACCGCCACCGGCGTCGGTGTGGTCGTGGTCCGACGCGACATCGAACCCGCCCGTGGGCTGCTCGCACTGCCCGGCGGTTTCATCGAGTACGGCGAGCGGTGGCAGGACGCACTGGTCCGCGAGCTACGTGAGGAGACCGGGCTGCACGCCGAGGCGGAGGGCGCGACCCTGGTCACCGTGCTCAGCGCGCCCGCCGGCGGCACCATGCTGATCTTCGGTGAGCTGCCGGTACGCCCCGTCGAGGAGCTTCCGCCGTCGGCGCCGACCGAGGAGGCCACCGAGTGGCTGGTGGTGACCGAGCCGACCGAGCTGGCCTTCTCCACGCACACCCAGGTGCTGGCGGACTTCCTCGCGCGTCACCCGGCCTGACCGTCCACCCCACGGGCAGGCGTGCCGGACGGCTGCGCGGGTAGACGAGCGAAGCCGCACCGGGACTCCGGAGTGGCGGGCCTGCGCCGGATCGGGCCCGTTGACACGTTCCGGGGGTGTCGATGACCAACGAGCCGGAGGCGCCGGACGACGTCGTGGAGCTGCGGGTGCACGGGGTGTCCGGTGCCAGCGCCGAACAGATTCTCGACCGCCCGCACAGCTACCAGGTGGCCGGGGACCGCAGCGGCGGGTTCTTCCGGCCGCGTCCCGGCTACCCGGACAGTAGGGGCACGGCCGGCGTGACGGTGGAGGCGTACCGCTGGAGCGACCTTCCCTCCGGCACCACCGTCCGGACGCTGTCGCTGATGTTCCTGCTGCCCTTCATGCTCTGCAACGTCGCGATCTGGATGCGACCTACCCGCAGTGAGAGCAGCTCCAGTGCGGTGCTGAAGGCGGTCTGCCGGCTGCTCGCCCTCACCCTCACGATGCTGTACGTGCTCGCGGCGATGGGCGTGGCACTGGACCTGATCGCCTGGCGGTGCATGCCGAACCCGTCCTGTCTGGCCGGGCGGCCATGGCTGTCCTGGATCGGCGACCGCCCCACCGGGTTGACGCTGGCCGCCTTCGCGCTCCTGCCGGTCGGCGCGCTCGGGCTGGTCTGGCGGCTCGCCGCGCACCCCGGCCACAACTTCGACGCCTTCCGCACCCCCACCACCATGGCAGGGGTGCACCAGCTCAGCGCGGTCGGCCAGTCCGACGGCGCACCGACCGTGGGCCGACTGCGCTCGCTGCACGTCGCCACCGGCCTGATGACCCTCAGCCTCGGTCTGGTCGCCGCCCGGATCGACTCCGGCCCGTCGCCCCTCGGCATGGCCCTGGCCGTCGTCACCGGGTCGGTGCTGCTGACCTGCGTCGTGCTGGTCTGCGTCCACCCGTTGATCGACCTGCGTCCGGTGGGTTCGTTCGCGGACCGGATCGTCCGCGGGCTCTGCGCCCTGGCCATCGTCCTGACCGCGATGGTGCTGGGCTCGATCGCGGTGGACCCGACCCCGTGGCGGGTCAGCGGAGGGCTGCCGGGCTACACGACGACGGTGGGACTGACCATCCTCTCGCAGGCAATCCTGCTGTTCCTGCTCGGCACCGGCGTGCTGATCAACCGGAGCCGGGTGGGCGCCACCCGTGGCATCGGAGCGGGCGATCCTCGTCGTGCCGGTCCCGAACCGGCGCCCGCCGTCGGCATCAAGCCCGGCGAGATGCGACGCGGCTTCGGCCGCGACGGACTCAGCTCGGGGCCGCTACGAGGGTTGGGGGCACCCGTGATCGCGGCCGCCGCCACCGGTTTGGCGGTGGCGATCTCGGCGGACCTCGTCTACCGGGTCGCCGACCTGCTCAACCGTGGTGCCACCGCCGACGAGAACCAGGCGATCAGCCCACCGCTCGGCTACAAGTGGGCCATCTTCGTGTTCCTCCTGGCGGCGGCGAGCACCCTGGTGTCGGCCGTCGTCATCAGCCTGGTCAGCTGGCGTGCCCGGATGCGTACCGCCCGGGCCACCGTCGGGTACGACTTCCCGGACGCGCCACCGGCCGCCGCATATCGACTACACCAGGTCGAACGGACGATCGCCCGGGCACGGTTCACCGAGCGGCTCGAGACGATCGCCGTGGTCTACGCCTGTGTCGTCGGGGTGGGCATGCCCAGCAGCCTGCTCGGCATGCTGGAGTTGGCCCCGGACACCACGGTGCAGCGGTTGACCGGCATCCCGGCCGCGGCGACCAGCTTCGCCATCCAGGTGGGCAGTTTCGTCATCGCGTCGGTCGTGCTCGCGCTGCTGATCGGCGGCATCTTCGCCTACCGTACGTCCGAGTTCCGCAGGTACGTCGGCGTGCTGTGGGACCTGGGGACGTTCTGGCCCCGGGTGGCGCACCCCTTCGCGCCGCCCTGCTACGCCGAACGCGCCGTCCCGGAGCTGGCCCGGCGGATCGGGTACCTCACCGAACACGGTCACCGGGTACTGCTCACCGGGCACAGTCACGGCTCCGTGCTGCTCGCCGCCACGATCCTCCAACTGCCGACCGAGGTGTGCGGCCGGTTGGCGCTGCTGACGTACGGCTCCCCGCTGCGTCGGCTCTACATGCGGCTGTTCCCGGCCTACGTCAGCGAGGCGGCGCTCTGCGAGGTGGGCAAGCGGGTCGGCTGGCGGTGGATCAACCTGTGGCGCGACACCGACCCGATCGGCGGCTGGGTCTTCTCGCCGCACCGGCCTGGCCGAGCGCCGACCGTGCGCGGTGCCGCCGGCACGGTGGACCGTCGGCTGCGCGACCCGGTGGACGTCGTACCGCCGCCGGGCGACAGCGTCCCGCCGCCGATCACCGGGCACTGGCCGGGTGAGTCCGACCCGCGTTTCGCGACCGCGATGGCGGAGTTGACCGACCGGCTGCGGCGGCAGTCTCCCCGGCCGCACTGACCAGTCGAAGCCGGTACGACTCGGCGCGCGGTGCGGCTATCCTTCCCCGAATGGGCACCTCCCCCAGCGCCGAGCGGACCCTGATCGCGTCGAACCGCCGAGCCCGCCACGACTACACGGTGCTCAAGACCTACGAGGCCGGCATCGTGCTCGCCGGGACCGAGGTCAAGTCGCTGCGGGCGGGACGGGTCTCGCTGGTGGACGCCTTCGCGCAGGAACGCGACGGGGAGATCATGCTGTACGGCCTGCACATCGCCGAGTACGGCTACGGCAGTTGGACCAATCACGCGCCCCGGCGTACCCGCAAACTGCTGCTGCGCCGGGTGGAGATCGCCCGGATCCTCGACCGGACCCGCGAGGGCGGCATCACCCTGGTGCCGCTGTCGATGTACTTCTCCGGCGGCTGGGCCAAGGTCGAGCTGGCACTGGCCAAGGGACGCCGGACGTACGACAAGCGGCAGGTGTTGGCCGAACGCGACGCGAACCGGGAGATCGCCCGCGAGCTGGGCCGCCGGCTCAAGGGACGCCCGGCACGCGGCTGAGCCGAGTCACCGGGTCGACCGCGACCCAAGGCCGACCGGACGCCGGGCCAGCCGCGCCCCCGGGGAGGGTGGCGGGGCTCAGCCGGGATGTGGGTCGGCACCGGCGAGGGGTGCCTCAGCCGGCGAGCAGGTGGGCGTGGGCGGCCCGCAGCCGGGCCAACGCGGGATCGGTGCCGGGCGGGAAGCGCCGATCCAGCTCGGCCCAGACCTCGGCGAGCGCCGCCGCCACCGTCCGCAACTCGGCGGCGTGGCGGCGGCGACTCTGCTGTCGCTGGGCGTCGAGCCGCCGGGACCACCCGGCGGTGACCTCGGCCAGCCGATCGGCGTCGGCACGCGCCTCGGCGACGGTGCGGGCAGCCGCCGCCGGCACGATGGCGGCGACCGGCCGGGAGTCACCGTCACGGGTGACCACGGTGACCGTGTCGGTCAGCTCCGCCATGGCGACGAGTTGGCTGAGTCGGGTGCGCGCCTCGCGAAGGGGCAGCGAGCGCGCCGGGGTGTTTCGCGGAGTGAGGGCGGGGACAGCCATGAATACATGGTCGGTACCGGGTACGACACTTTCCGCTACGGTCGACGCGGCGGACGGTCCCGACGGGACGGGAACTGGGTGCCGGGCCGGGCCAGCGTCGACCGGGCGCGCAGCCCCACCGGATCGGGTGCGGTGACATCCGGCTCGCCGCCCGCCGCAGCCGAGGCCGTGGCCGTGGCCGGTTGCGTCCGCCGGGCAGCCAGATACGCCATCGCGGCCCGGTCGTCGTCGCTGGGCGCGGCGAGCAGCGCGTACACCAGACCGACCACGCCGAAGATCACCAGCAGCACGATCGGGATCAGCAGCGTACCGACACCGGCCCCGGTGACCTCGGCCGGCTCGTCGTGCAGGTGCACCGACAGGGCGCTCATCCCGGTGAAGTGCATTCCGTTGACCGCCACCCCCATCACCAGCGCCGAGGCGAAGATCGCCACCGGCCTGCGGACGGTCACCGCGAGCCAGAGCGCGACAGAGGCCGCGACCACGGCGATCACCACCGACAACCCCGCCCGGAGGTTGTCGTAGAGCAGCCGACCGTCAAGCCGCATCGCCGCCATGCCGGTGTTGTGCATCGCCGCCACCCCCGCACCGGTGAACAGGCCGCCACCGAGGATCCGCGCCACCGAGAGGCGACCGGTGCCCACGATCGCCAATCCGATGCCGACCGCCACCACCGCGAGCAACGCGCTGGCGACCGTGATCGGCACGTCGTACCGGATCCGCGTCCCGGTCACGGCGAACCCGAGCATCGCCATGAAGTGCATCGTCCAGATCGCCGTGCCGCCGAGCGCCCACGCGGCCAGGCTCCCCCACCAGAGCTTCTGACCGGTGCTGGTCGCGGTCCGGATCCGGCCGGCGCAGACCAGGCCGAGGATCGAGCCGAGCACCGACAACGCGTAGCTCAACGCCGGTGTGATCCAGCCGTACTCGAAATGATTGATCTCTGCCACGTGGGCTCCCCCCAGAGCTGCTACCGGCGCGTAGCGCACGCGCCGATGACATGATCCGGGACGCTTCTACCAGGCACAGCAGGGCCCCCGGGCACTCCGGGGCGTGCCGCCACGGTGACGCAGCGACGCGTCGGTAGGGCTGACCGCCGTCGGGGGCGGTCAGGCCGGCGAGTGGTAGGCCAACACACCCCGGTTGACCGCGTTGATCGCCTGCCGGGCGGTGGCCCGCAACTCGGTGGAGGCACCGCCGGAGTCGGCCAGTTGGCCGAGCAGGTCCACCACCTGGCGGGCCCACCGGACGAAGTCGCCGGCCGGCATCTCGCCGTCGAGTTGCCCGCTGGTCAGCACCTTCGCCAACGCCTCGCCCCGGGCCCAGCGGTAGATCGGCCAGGCGAAACCCAGATCGGGTTCCCGGGTGACCGCCAGGCCACGCGCCGCCTCGTCGGCCTCGATCTCGCCCCACAGCTTCAGGGTCTCGTCGACCGCCTCGGCGACCGCGCCGCGCGGCAGCGAGGGCCGCTCGTCGACGTCGCGGCGGGCCTCGAAGACCACCACCGAGACCGCAGCGGCCAACTCGGCCGGTGACAGGCCGTCCCAGATCCCACGCCGCAGGCACTCCGCCACGAGCAGATCCGCCTCGGTCCAGATCCGCGCGAGCATCCGACCGGCGTCGGTGACAGCGCCGTCGGCAGCGAGATAGCCGCGCGCGGTGAGCAACGCGACGATCCGGTCGAAAGTACGCGCCAACGACCCCGTCCGACCGGCGACCCGCTCCCGTAGCTCCTCGGTGTCCCGCTCCAACCGGCGGCGGCGCTCGGCCCAGCGGGCGTGCTCCTCCCGCTCCGGGCAGGCGTGGCAGGGGTGTCGGCGCAGCTCGGCACGGAGCTGGGTGAGCTGCTGGTCCTCCGTGGAGCGTCGCCCCCGGGAGCCCCGGCGGGAGTGCCGGTCCAGGCCGGTGCCGGTGACCTGAGCCGCCAGGTCACGTCGGGCGGCCGGGTTACGGTGGTTGAAGTGCTTGGGCACCCGGATGCGGGCCAGCACCTCGGCCGGGGTGGTGAAGTCACCGGGGCTGATCCGACCGGCCCAGCGATCCTGGGTGAGCACCAGCGGACGCGGCTCGCTGAACCCTCCGGCCGCCGGGTCGAGCACCACGGCCAGGCCCGCCCGACGTCCGGACGGCACCCGGATCACGTCGCCCACCCGCAGCCGCTCCAGGGCCGTCACCGCCGCCGCCCGACGCTGGCTCTGCCCCTGCCGGGCGATGGCCCGCTCCCGGTCGGCGATGGCCACCCGCAGGGCGAAGTACTCGTCGAAGTCGCCGTGGTGGCATTCCGCCTCGACGCCGTACGCCTCGATGGTCTCGGTGTTGCGCTGCACCTGGCGGGCCAGGCCGACCACCGAGCGGTCCGCCTGGAACTGGGCGAACGAGGACTCCAGCAGCGCTCGCGCCGGCTCCGCGCCGACGCTGCCGACCAGGTTCACCGCCATGTTGTACGACGGCCGGAAGCTGGACCGCAGCGGATACGTCCGGGTGGAGGCCAGGCCCGCCACGTGCCGGGGGTCGGTCTCCGGGGACCACACCACCACGGCGTGCCCCTCCACGTCGATGCCCCGACGACCGGCCCGCCCGGTGAGCTGGGTGTACTCCCCCGGAGTCAGGTCGACGTGCGCCTCGCCGTTGTACTTGACCAGGCGTTCCAGCACCACGCACCGGGCGGGCATGTTGATGCCCAGGGCGAGGGTCTCGGTGGCGAAGACCGCCTTGACCAGCCCTCTGACGAACAGCTCCTCCACGACCTCCTTGAACGCCGGCAGCATCCCGGCGTGGTGGGCGGCCAGCCCCCGCTCCAGGCCGTCGAGCCACTCCCAGTAGCCGAGCACCGACAGGTCCTCGCCGGGAATCGCCGTCACCCGGGACTCCACCACCCGGCGGATCTCGGAGCGTTCCTCGGGCGAGGTGAGCCGCAGCCCGGCGGCGAGGCACTGCTGCACGGCGGCGTCGCAGCCGGCCCGGCTGAAGATGAACAGGATCGCCGGCAGCAGCCCCTCGCGGTCCAGCCGGTCGACGATGTCCGGGCGCATCGGGCCACGCCAGCGTGGCCCGCGCCGCCCGCCGCCGAACCGGCCCTCGCCGAGGTCGAGGCGGCGCATCGTGTCCCGGGTGTAGCGCAGCAACTCCGGGTGCACGTCGTGTTTGCGGGCCGCGGCGGCGTCGTGGAACAGGTCGAACATCCGCTTGCCGACCAGCATGTGCTGCCACAGCGGCACCGGCCGGTGCTCGCTGACCACCACCGTGGTCTCGCCCCGCACCGTGATCAGCCAGTCGGCGAACTCCTCGGCGTTGGAGACCGTCGCCGACAGCGACACCAGGGTCACCGAGGCGGGCAGGTGGATGATGACCTCCTCCCAGACCCCGCCACGGAACCGGTCGGCCAGGTAGTGGACCTCGTCCATCACCACGTACGCCAGGCCCTCCAGGGTGGCCGAGCCGGCGTAGAGCATGTTGCGCAGCACCTCGGTGGTCATCACCACCACCGGGGCGTCGCCGTTGATGGCGTTGTCGCCGGTGAGCAGCCCCACCTGCTCGACGCCGTACCGGTCGACCAGGTCGTGGTACTTCTGGTTCGACAGAGCCTTGATCGGCGTGGTGTAGAAGCACTTGCGGCGGGGACCGTCGACCGGCTCCGGCCGCCCCGGCGCACCCCGCAACGCCAGGTGTACGGCGAACTCGCCGACCACCGTCTTGCCCGCGCCGGTGGGCGCGCAGACCAGCACGCCACTGCCCCGCTCCAGGGCCTGACACGCCTCCCGTTGGAAGTCGTCGAGGTCGAACCCCAGGTCAGCGGTGAACTCTTCCAGTGCCGGAAACTGTGAGGCCTGGGCGGCCCGGCGGCGTGCCGCGGCATACCGCTCGGCGGGGCTCGACATGCTTCAAGATTAGTGCGTGCCTCCGACGAGCACCCGGCAAGGCCGACCGTCGGGGTGGTCGGGGCGGGTCGGTAGGGTGCACCACGTGCCGGATCATGCCGAACCGACCGTTCCCGTACCCGACGTCAATCGGGGCCCGTCCCGTCGGCGGGTGCGGGCGGTGCTGTTCGACTTCCACGGCACGCTGGCGCAGGTGGAGGAGCCCAGCCAGTGGGTGCTGGCCGCCGCGTCGGCGTGCGGCGTGGAACTGGACCGGGCCCGCGCGACCGCCCTGGCCGACCGGCTGCTCACCGCCGGGCGCGCCGGTGGGCCGCTGCCGGCGCGGGTACCGCCCCACCTGGCCGAGCTGTGGGCCGACCGGGACCTGTACGAGCACGCCCACCGGGGCGCCTACACCGGGTTGGCCGAGACGGTCGACGCCGGTATCGACGGGTTCGCCGAGGCGCTGTACGAGCGGGTGCTGACGCCGCAGGGGTGGGTGCCCTACCCCGACACCGCGCCGACCCTCGCCGCGCTGCGGGCCGCCGGTGTCCGGGTGGCGGTGGTCAGCAACATCGGCTTCGACATCCGACCGCTCTTCGCCGCCTGGGGACTGGCCGACCTGGTCGACGCCTACGTGCTGTCGTACGAGGTGGGCCGGTGCAAGCCCGACCCGGCGATCTTCTGGCGGGCCTGCGGCATGCTCGGCGTCGACCCCGAGGAGTCGCTGATGGTCGGCGACACGCCCGCCGACGCGGGTGCCGTCGCCGCCGGGTGCGCCGCCCTGATCCTCCCCGCCGCCGATCCCGGCCGCCCCAACGCGCTGGGCTCCGTCCTCGACCTCATCCAGCCCGCCGCCTGATCCCGGCGTCACCGGCACCTGCGGCCCGCGTCCGGTCCCACGCAGACCGGTGGGACGGTCAGCGGAGCAGGTGCAGGGCGCGCGGGACGGCGGTGACCGTCAAGGGCAGGGCGAGGGAGCGTTCACCGTCGGCGTACGTGGTGATGCCCGGCGCGTCGAGGGTGACGGTGCGGGCCCGGTAGGTGCGTACCAGCGGATGGGCGACGTGGGTGCCGGCGTAGATGCGCGGCTTGACCCGGATCAGCGTCCGTCGGTCGAACCGACCGCCGACCACCACGTCGAGCAGACCGTCGGTCGGGTCCGCGTCGGGGCAGATCCGCATCCCGCCGCCGTAACTGGCCCCGTTGCCGACCGCCACCAGCACCGAGTCGACCTCGATCCGCTCGCCGTCGAGGGTGAGGGTGTACCGGCGTGGCCGCAGCCGGGCCAACTCCACCAGGATCGCCAGGTCGTACCGGCGGGGACCACGCGGCCAGCGCATCCGGTTGGCCCGCTCGTTGACGATCGCGTCGAAACCGGCCGCGAGCACCGCGCCGTACCAGCGGAGGGTGCCGTCCGCCCCGGTCATCCGGGCCAGGTCGACGGGTCGGCTGCGTCCCTCACGCAGGGCCGCCGTGATGACCTCGACCGCCGCCCGGGGGTCGGCGGGGAAACCGGTCTCCACCGCGAAGTCGTTACCGGTGCCCGCCGGGACCGGCCCGAACGGCACCGAGGTGCCGGCGACGGCCTGCATCGCCTGGTGCACCGTGCCGTCGCCACCCACCGCGACCAGCGCGGCGGCCCCCTCGGCCACCGCGGCCCGGCAGGCCGCCTCGGCCTGCACCGCGCTGGCGGCGCGCAGCAGCCGCACCGGCCGGTCGGCTGCGGCGAGACCATCCAGCAGGTCCGGCAGCAGTCCCCGGTGCCGACCCCGCCCGGCGGTCGGGTTGGCCAGCACGGCGACGGGCCCGTCGGGCACCGAGGGGTGATCGTCTGAGGTCACGGCGAGCACCGTACTGCCTGGGCCGGCGCGGACGCGACCACGCCGGCCAGGCAGTCGGTCCTACGACGCGTCAGGTGACGTCGTCGTAGCGTCGTTCGATCGGCAGCGGCTTGGCCACCGGCTCCGGTGCGTCGATCGGGCCGACCGTGCCGACCGACGGTCCCGCCGCCACCGACTCCCGGTCGAACTCCAGCGGGGACGCCTCGTCGTCGGCGATCCCGGCGTAGACCTCCTTGCCGCGTCCCCTCCGCCGGTCGTTGAGGAACGCCACCCCGACCGCGATGAAGTAGAGCAGCGACAGACACAGCGCCAGCAACGTCATGCCGAACGGACCCGGGTCGGGCGTGGCCACCGCCGCGAACGCGAAGCAGACGAACACCACCACCCGCCACCAGCTGAGCAGCCGCCGGGCGCTCACCACGCCGGTGAAGTTGAGCATCAGCAGGGTGAGCGGGAACTCGAACGCCACCCCGAACAGCAGGATCATGGTGGTGACGAAGCTGATGTAGCGGGTCACCTCCAGCTGCGAGTCGGTGCCGGTGACACCGGCCTCCAGCAGGAAGGCCAGACCCTTGTCGACGACCAGGAAGGCGAGGACCGCACCGGCGGCGAACAGCGGAGCCGCGATCGCCACGAAGACGTACGCCCACTTGCGCTCGTGGCGGTGCAGCCCGGGTGCGATGAACGCCCACAACTGGTAGAGCCAGACCGGGGCCGCGAGGATCAGACCGATCCAGAGCGCCAACTTGAGCTTGAGGACGAAGCCGTCCGCCGGGGCGAGCATCAGGAACTTCTGGCACTCGCCGTCGACCATCATCCCGGGCAGTCGACAGTACGGCTGGCTCAGCAGGTCGAACGCCGGCTGGGCGAGCAGGTACCCCCCGATCAGCCCGACGATGATCGCCACGGAGGCGCGGAACAGCCGGTCACGCAGCTCGCGGATGTGCTCGATGAGGGTCATCGAGCCGTCGGCGGCCCGCTCGAAGTTGCTCGGTCCGCGTTTGCGGAGTCCGAAGGCCACGGCTACCGGACCCGGGGATCAGTTATCGCGGACGCGCTGCACCGGGTCGACCGGCGGCTGCACGGTGCCCTGGTAGGGCTGCTGCTGGGGCGGGTACGGCTGGTAGCCGGCCTGCGCGTCGGCCTTACCGGCGAGGTCGCGGTCGTCGTCGGCCAGGCTCTTCGTCTCGGCCTTGATGATCCGCAGTGAGCGACCGAGGGACCGGGCGGCGTCGGGGAGCCGCTTCGCACCGAAGAGCAGGATCAGCACGACCACGAGTACGGCGATGTGCCACGGCTTGAGGGCACCCATGTGAAGCTCCAGTCGCTTGTGCCAACGGGGGTGGTATCGCAGCCCATCGTACGTGCGACGAGGGCCGTTGCCACCCGCCGGGGCGGAGGGGGTTCGTCCCGGTGGCTGCAGTCTCGGCCACCGGGAACTGCCACGTCAACCGTGCGGCTGGATCTTTCTGCGCGAAGTGACCCCTCCGCGCGCACGAGAATGCACCGTACGGGCAGGAACGCGCACCGCGCGGTGCGTCGGTCGACCGCGCGTCAGTCGCCGCGACGCGCCCTGATCAGGGTGAGTCGCTGCTGGGTGGTGTCCAGTCGGCTCTGTAGCCCCTCCGCCTGCTGCTGGAGATGCTCGGCGGACTCGCGCAGCGCCGTCGCCTCGTCGACCCGCCGCTGCAACGCCAGCACCGCCCGGCGCAGCTGGGGCAGCCGCGCCAACACCGGTCGTACCGCCAGCGCGAGCAGAACCAGCGGCACCAGCACCAGGGCGAGCACGATCCACTTCAGCACGCGGGCCAGCCTACTGCCTGTCGCCGGTCGCTGCCGGGTCCGCACCGGCCGGCACCGGCCGGGCGTACGCCTCCAGGGCCGCCACCGCCGACTCGTGGACCTGCCCGGCCAGCTCGGCCGGGGCGACGACCTCGACGTCCGGGCCGAGGCCGAGCACGAACCGGCGGGCCCAGCCGAGATCGGTGACGCGCAGCGACACCACCCACCGTTCACCGTCGGACTCGACCCGCTCACAGGGGTAGTACTCGGTGATCCACCGCTGCCCCCGCCCGATCCGCAGGGTGATCAGCGGCAGGTCGGGCGAGGGACGGAACGCCCCGTCACGCAGGTCGTGCGGTCGGGCCTGCGGCGGCACCACGGCGGGTTCGGCCAGCTCGGTCACCGCGTCGATCCGGTCGGCCCGGAACAACCGCACCGCCTCGGCACGGCGGCACCACGCCTCGACGTACGTGACGCCACCGGTCATCAACACCCGTAGTGGGTCGACAACCCGCTCGGTGGTCTCGTCACGGGTGGCCGTGTAGTAGGTGATGCGCAGCGCCCGGCCGCTCTGCACCGCGGCACGCAGCTGCTCCACCCGCCCGGTGTCGCCGGGCAGTCGTACCTCCACCGGCGCGGCGACCAGGTCACCGGCCGCGTCCTCGATCTTCGCGAGGGCCCGCTCGACGGCCTCCCGGTTGGCCACCCCGGGGGTCTCGGCGAGCATCCGCAGCGCCACCACCAGCGCCAACGCCTCGTCCGGGGTGAGTCGCAGCGGCCGGTCGATGCCCGCGTCGTAGGTGATGGTCACCCGGTCACCGTCGAACGCCATGTCGATCAGGTCACCCGGGCCGTACCCGGGCAGCCCGCAGACCCACAGCAGTTCCAGATCCTCCCGCAGCTGCCGCTCGGTGACGCCCAGGTCACCGGCCGCCTCGGCGATCTCGATGCCGGGCCGGGCGAGCAGGTACGGCACCAGGTTCAGCAGTCGGGCCAGCCGATCGGCCGAGGCCCGGGAACCGGCACGCGCCGCCGGCCGGGTCGGGCCGCTCACGGGAGCACCGCCAGGGCGTCGTGGCGGGCGGCGATCTCCTTGAGCCGCTGGATGACCGCCTCCCGCACCTCGGGCGGGTCGATGACCCGTACGTCCGGCCCGTAGCCGACGAGGTGACCCGCCAGCCAGCAGGCGTCGCCGTACGGCAGGACCACGCGGTCCGCCTCCGGCCCGGCGGTGACCTCCACCGCCCAGCGGCGCAACCCGGCGGCGCGACCCGGGGTGACCAGCACGGTCGCCCGCCCGGGTCGCTCGATCGGGCCGGACCAGCGGGCCACGTGACTGATCAGGTCGACGTCGGTCGGCGGCTGGTAGGCGTTCGGCTCACCGGTGGCCCGCACCACGCCCACCACCCGCGACAACCGGAAGCAGCGGGTGGCGTCGCGGTCGAGGTCGTGGCCGACCACGTACCACCGGCCGCGCCAGCAGACCACGCCCCACGGTTGCAGCCGACGGCGGGCGGGCGCGTCCCGGTCCGGGACGCGGTAGTCGAAGCGGACCTCCCGCCGGTCGCGGGCGGCCGCCGTCAGCGGGGCGAACGCCGGGTCGACGGTGACCATCGGCTCCAGTCCGAGGGTGGCCTGCGGATCCACGTCCACACCGGCCGCGCGCAGCTTCGCCAGCCCCGAGGAGGCGGCGGCGGCCAGACCCGCGTGCTGCCACAGTCGCGCGGCGATGCCGACCGCGGCGGCCTCGTCCGGCTGGAGCGGGATGTCGGGTAGCGCGTACTCCCGGCGGGCGATCCGGTACCCGGGCTCCGTGTCGAAGGCGCTCGCCGTCCCGGTCTCCAGCGGTACGCCCAATTCCCGCAGCTCGGCCTTGTCCCGCTCGAACTTACGCTGGAAAGCCTCGTGCTCCCGGGCGTCGTCCAGATCGTGTTCATAACCGGGCACGGTCGCGGCGATCTGCGCGGCGGTCAGGAACCGCCGCGTGGACAGCAGGCAGATCACCAGGTTGACCAGGCGTTCGGTGCGGCTGCGCGACACCCCGTAGACGCTAGCAGCCCACACCCGTCACGCATCCACCCCACGCCACGCCCACATACTCCCATTCACCCCGACTCGCCGATCAGGCGACGGTGGTCGCCGGAACGCGCCTTTCATCAGGGTTTGCCCCCATGGTAAGCGTGCTCGGCGGATGGCACCCGGTGGGCGGCGGACAGCGGGGTGGGGGTTAGCGTGCGGGCATGGTGCGGTGGCGAGCGGGGACGGTGGCGGGGCTGCGCAGGCGGTGGGCCGGGGCGGTGGAGCTGGACGTCGAAGTGGACGACGGCGGCACCATGCGGGCACTGGCCTACCCGGCGCTGGTGGGTGAGCCGGAGCCGGGCGACCGGGTGCTGCTCAACGCCGGTGCGCTGCTGATGGGCCTGGGCACCGGCGGGTACGCGCTGGTCGTGGCGCTGCCGGAGCGGCTGCCGCCGGATCCGCCGCAGGCGGGCGACACCCGCGACGCGGGGCATCTGGTCAAGGCCCGCTACACCCCGTTGCAGCCGATCCTGCTCGGTGTCGACGAGGAGGCGTCACCGCACCGGGAGATCCTGGCCGCCGCCGACGACCTCGCCGGGCTGCCGGTGGTCACCGCCGACCTGCACTCCGCCCTGCCGGCGATCCTGGCCGGGATCCACCTCGACGCCCCCGAGGCGCGGGTGGCGTACCTGCTCACCGACGGTGGGGCGCTGCCCGCCTGGTTCTCCCGCACCCTCGCCGGGCTGCACGACGACCTGGTCGGCACGATCAGCGTCGGGCAGGCGTTCGGCGGCGACCTGGAGGCATCGACGCTGCACAGCGGGCTGCTCGCCGCCCGGCACGTGCTCGACGCCGACGTGGCGGTGGTGGCGCAGGGGCCGGGCAATCTCGGCACCGGCACCCGCTGGGGATTCTCCGGGGTGGCCGTCGGCGAGGCGGTGAACGCCGTCGCCGCCCTCGGCGGTCACCCGATCGGTTCGCTGCGGATCTCCGACGCCGACCCCCGGACCCGGCACCGGGGCGTGTCGCACCACAGTCTCACCGCGTACGGCCGGGTGGCGCTGGCCCGTGCGGAGCTGGTGGTGCCGACGGGCCTGGACCCGACGCTGGCCGCCGAGGTCGACGCCGCGTTGGCCCCGCTGGGCGAGCGACACACGCTGGTCCGGGTGGACACGGACGGGCTGGACGCGGCCCTGCGGCGCAGCCCGGTGCCGCTGTCGACGATGGGGCGCGGGCTGGACGCCGACCACGCCTACTTCCTCGCCGCCGCCGCGGCCGGTCGGCACGCCGCCCGCCTGACGGCGCAGCCCAGCCTTAGTTAACGCGGCCCAGCGTTAGTCCACGCGGCCAGCGTTAGTTAACAAGGGGCCCCTGCTCTACCGCAGGCGTTAATAAGGTGCCCTTCCTTTCACCTCACGCGAGGATGACCAGGGCGGCCCAGGCGCCCACGATCAGCGCGAGGGCCAGGGCGAGCACCCAGGTGGGCACGGTGTACTCGCCGCGACGGTTACGTTCGACCTCGGCGCGGATCTTCTCGCGGCGGCGTTCGAGCCACGTCTGCCGCTGGGCACCCGGGGTGGACGGTTCAGAAGGAATCATGGCCGGTCCAGCCTACCCGGGGCCGGCCGGTTCGACACGGCCCCGGTCGGCCGGTCACATGCTGGCGATCAGCCGTTCCACCCGCTCGTCGTACGCCCGGAACGGGTCCTTGCACAGCACGGTCCGCTGCGCCTGGTCGTTGAGCTTCAGGTGCACCCAGTCGACGGTGAAGTCCCGCCGCTTCTCCTGGGCGTGCCGGATGAACTCGCCCCGCAGCCGGGCCCGGGTGGTCTGCGGCGGCGTCTCCTTCGCCTCGAAGATCTCCGGATCGGTGGCGACCCGGTCCACCGCGCCGCGCCGCTCCAACAACGCGTAGAGGCCCCGACCCCGGCGCAGGTCGTGGTACGCCAGATCCATCTGCGCCACCCGGGGGTGCGACAGCGGCAGGTCGTGCTTGCGCTGGTACCGCTCGATCAGGCGCAGCTTGCTCACCCAGTCGATCTCCCGGGACACCGGTTCCAGATCGCCGGTCTCCACCGCCCGCAGCACCCGGCCCCACAGCTCGACCACCCGCTTGGCGGTCTGGTCGCCGCCGCGCCGCTCCACGAACTCGGTCGCCTTGGCGAGGTACTCCTGCTGGATCTCCAGGGCGCTGATCTCCTTGCCCGAGGCCAGCCGCACCTTGCGCCGACCGGTGATGTCGTGCGACACCTCCCGGATCGCCCGGATCGGGTTCTCCAGGGTGAGGTCACGCATCACCACGCCACCCTCGATCATCCGCAGCACGATGTCGGCGGTGCCGACCTTCAGCAGCGTGGTGACCTCGTTCATGTTGGAGTCGCCGACGATGACGTGCAGCCGGCGGTAGCGTTCCGCGTCGGCGTGCGGCTCGTCGCGGGTGTTGATGATCGGCCGGCTGCGGGTGGTCGCCGAGGAGACCCCCTCCCAGATGTGTTCGGCCCGCTGGGACAGGCAGTACACCGCACCACGCGGGGTCTGGAGCACCTTGCCGGCACCGCAGATCAGTTGCCGGGTGACCAGGAACGGGATCAGGACGTCGGCGAGCCGGCCGAACTCGCCGTGCCGGGACACCAGGTAGTTCTCGTGGCAGCCGTACGAGTTGCCGGCCGAGTCGGTGTTGTTCTTGAACAGGTAGATCTCACCGGCGATGCCCTCGTCGTGCAGCCGCTTCTCCGCGTCGATGAGCAGCCCTTCCAGGATCCGCTCACCGGCCCGGTCGTGGGCGACCAGGTCGACCACCGAGTCGCACTCGGGGGTGGCGTACTCGGGGTGTGAGCCGACATCCAGGTAGAGCCGCGCCCCGTTACGCAGGAAGACGTTGCTCGACCGGCCCCAGGACACGACCCGGCGGAAGAGATACCGGGCCACCTCGTCGGGGGACAGCCGCCGCTGTCCGCGGTAGGTACAGGTGACGCCGTACTCGGTCTCCAGACCGAAGATTCGCCGTTCCATGATGAGACATTAGCCGTACCGAGGCCCTGTTCGTCACTGTCGGAGCAGGTGTCGATCTCAACCGTCGGTGGAAGCCGCCGTTGCGGCGAGTGTCGCGGCGTACCGCCGGCAGGTCTCGTACACCGGCAACAGCCCGGCCGCCCGGGTCTCGGCCAGGGTCGGCGCGGCGGCGTCGCGGTCGGACAGCCGTGGCGCGGTGGTCGGCCACTCGATGCCCAACTCCTCGTCCAGCGGGTGCACCGCGTGCTCGGCCGACGGATTGTACGTGGTGGAGCAGAGGTAGGTCAACATGGCGTCGTCGGTCAACGCGCAGAACCCGTGACCGAGCCCTTCGGCCAGGTAGACCGCGCGCCGGTCCACGTCGTCCAGGCGGACGCCCTCCCACCGGCCGAAGGTGGGCGAGCCGACCCGCAGGTCGACGACCACGTCGAGCACCGCTCCCCGTACGCAGGTGACGTACTTCGCCTGCCCCGGCGGCACGTCGGCGAAGTGGATCCCCCGCACCACGTCCCGGGACGAGACGGACAGGTTGCCCTGCGCCAGCCGCAGGGGATGCCCGACCGCCTCGGTCAGCCGGTCGAAGCGGTACCACTCCAGGAACAGCCCACGCGGGTCGCCGTGCTGCTGCGGGGTGACCTCCCAGGCGCCCTCGACACTCAACGGTCGGAGTTTCACCGTGCCACCCCCGCCGCCCCGAACTCACCGGTCGGTTCCTGCCGCCCACTGGCGAGCAGGTCGAGCAGATAGTCGCCGTAGCCACTCTTGGTCAACGGTTCGGCCAGCGCCCGCAGCTGCGCGTCGTCGATCAGTCCGGCCCGCCAGACGGCCTCCTCCACGCAGCCGATCTTCAAGCCCTGTCGTTCCTCGATCACCCGGACGAACTCGGCCGCCTGCATCAGCGAGGTGAAGGTGCCGGTGTCCAGCCAGGCGGTCCCCCGGTCGAGCACGGTGACCGACAGCTCCCCCCACTGCCGGTACGCCTCGTTCACCGCGGTGATCTCCAGCTCGCCCCGCGCACTGGGGGTGAGCCCCCGGGCGATCTCCACCACCCGGTTGTCGTAGAAGTACAGGCCGGGCACCGCGTACCGGGACGTCGGCCGTTTCGGCTTCTCCTCGATCGACAGCACCCGACCGTCGGCGTCGAAGTGCACCACGCCGTACGCCTGCGGATTGGCCACCGGATAGGCGAAGATCCGTCCACCCACCGGATCGCCCGCCTCGGCCAACTGCCGTCCCAGGCCGACGCCGTGGAAGATGTTGTCACCGAGGATCAGCGCCACCGACTCGTCGCCGATGAAGTCCGCCCCGAGCACGAACGCCTGCGCGATGCCCTCCGGCCGGGGCTGGGCGACGTACTCCAGCCGGAGCCCGAACTGTCCGCCGTCGCCGAGCAGCCGCCGGAACTGGTCCTGCTCCTCCGGCGTGGTGATCACCAGGATCTCGTGGATCCCGGCCATCACCAGGGTGGAGAGGGGGTAGTAGATCATCGGCTTGTCGAAGACCGGCATGAGCTGTTTCGACACCGCCCGGGTGATCGGCCAGAGCCGGGATCCGGTGCCACCGGCGAGCAGGATTCCACGCACCCGGGGAGCCTACCGGCAGACCGACCAGCGGCCACGTTTCGCCTGCGCTGCGAAAGTGGCCGTTTCGCGTAGACTTCCGGACCCGTGAGGATTCTGGTCACCGGCGGTGCCGGTTTCATCGGTTCGGAGTACGTGCGGATGCTGCTCGGCGTTCCCGGCGGCAGCGCCGCCGGCGTTCCGGCACTGGAGCCGACCGAGGTCACCGTGCTCGACGCGCTCACCTACTCCGGCAACCTGGCCAACCTCGCGCCGGTGGCCGACGACCCTCGACTGCGCTTCGTGCACGGTGACATACGTCACTCCGACGTTGTCGACCAGGCCGTCGCGGGGCATGACGTGATCGTGCACTTCGCCGCCGAGTCCCACGTCGACCGTTCCATCGCCGGTGCCGCGCCCTTCGTCACGACCAACGTCCTCGGCACCCAGCACCTGCTCGACGCCGCGCTGCGCCACGGCGTCGACCGGTTCGTGCACGTCTCCACCGACGAGGTCTACGGCTCCATCGCCGAAGGCTCCTGGACCGAGGACTGGCCGCTGGCCCCCAACTCGCCCTACTCGGCGTCGAAGGCCGGCTCCGACCTGCTCGCCCTGGCCTACCACCGCACCCACGGCCTCGACGTGGTGGTCACCCGCTGCTCCAACAACTACGGCCCCTACCAGTACCCGGAGAAGGTCATCCCGCTGTTCGTCACCAACCTCCTCGACGGCGGCAACGTCCCGCTCTACGGCGACGGCGGCAACGTGCGCGACTGGCTGCACGTGCACGACCACTGCCGGGGCATCGCCCTGGTCCAGGACAAGGGGCGCGCCGGCGAGGTCTACCACATCGGCGGCGGCACCGAGCTGACCAACAAGGAACTGACCGCCCGGCTCCTCGACGCCTGCGACGCCGGCTGGGACCGGGTGACGCCGGTCGCCGACCGCAAGGGCCACGACCGTCGGTACTCGCTGGACATCACCAAGATCAGCAATGAGCTGGGGTACGCCCCCAGCATCGCCTTCGACACCGGGCTCGCCGACACCGTCCGCTGGTACCGGGACAACCGCGCCTGGTGGGAACCGCTGAAGGCGGCCACCGCATGAGGTTCCTGGTGACCGGAGCCGGCGGGATGCTCGGACGTGACCTGGTCGACGTCCTCACCGCGCGGCCCGACCACCGGGTCACCGCCGCCACCCGCGCCGACCTGGACATCACCGATCCCGCCGCCGTGCACGCCGCCGTCGGCGGCCACGACGTGGTGGTCAACACCGCCGCCTGGACCGACGTCGACGGCGCCGAGGCAGACGAGTCGGCCGCCACCGCCGTCAACGGTGACGCCGTCGGCCACCTCGCAGCCGCCTGCGCCGCACACCGCGTACGCCTGCTGCACCTGTCCACCGACTACGTCTTCGACGGCACCGCCACCACGCCCTACCCCGAGCACGCGCCGACCGCACCGCTCAACGCGTACGGCCGCAGCAAGCTCGTCGGCGAGCGGGCCGTGACCCGACTGCTACCGGACGCCGGGTACGTGGTGCGGACCGCGTGGCTCTACGGCACCCACGGCCGCAACTTCGTCACCACCATGCTCGACCTGGCCGACCGACGCGACACCCTCGACGTCGTCGACGACCAGCGGGGCCAGCCGACCTGGTCCCGAGCCCTGGCCCACCAGCTGGTCATGCTCGCCGAAGCCGCCGACACCGGACGGGCCGCGCCCGGGGTCTACCACGGCACCTGCTCCGGGGAGACCACCTGGTACGGCCTGGCCCGTGCGGTGTTCGCCCGACACGGGCTCGACCCGGACCGGATCCGGCCCACCACCAGCGCCCGGTTCGTGCGACCCGCCCGGAGACCGACGTACAGTGTGCTCGGACACGGCCGGTGGGCCGAGGCCGGGCTGTCGCCCCTGCCGGACTGGCACGCCACCCTGGTCGACGCGTTCGCCCCCGCCGCTCCACTCTCCCCGTGGAAGGTCGTATGAAGCTCACCCTGGTCACCGGCCTGACCGGACTGGTCCTGCTGGGCACGATCGTCGAGCTGCTGCGCCGTCGGCAACTCCGCGAGAAGTACGGCATGCTCTGGCTCGGCCTGCTGTTCGTGGTGATTCCACTGTCGCTGTTCCCCCGGCTGCTCGACGGCGTCGCGGACCTGCTCGGCGTCGCCTCCGGCGTCAGCCTGGTGCTCTTCCTCGGCATCGTCTTCCTGCTGCTGGTCTGCATCCACCTCAGCTGGGAGGTCAGCGCGCTCGAGGAGGAGACCCGTACCCTCGCCGAGGAGTTCGCCCTGCTCCGCGCCGAGGTCGAGGCGGAACGCGCGGAACGCGCGGAGTGGACCCACCGAGCGGACCCCGCGGAACTGGTGTCCCGCGATGGTTAACGGCAAGAAGCTCCTCATCATCATCCCGGCGCTCAACGAGGCCGCCTCCATCGGCGACGTCGTCGGCGAGATCCGCGGCGAACTGCCCGGCGTCGACGTGCTCGTCGTCGACGACGGCTCCACCGACCACACCGCCGCCGTCGCCGTCGCGGCCGGTGCCCGCGTCGCCCGACTGCCGTACAACCTCGGCGTCGGTGGCGCCATGCGGCTCGGCTACCGCTACGCCTACGAGCACGACTACGACGCCGCGGTGCAGGTCGACGCCGACGGGCAGCACGACCCCCGGTACGTGCCGAAGCTCATCGACCTGCTCGACGACTACGACCTGGTCATCGGAGCCCGGTTCGCCGGCGAGGGCGATTACACCGTACGCGGCCCCCGCCGCTGGGCGATGGCCATGCTGTCGCTGGTGCTGTCCGGCCTGGCCGGTGCCACCCTGACCGACACCACCTCGGGTTTCCGGGCCGCCAACCGTCGAATGATCGAGATGTTCGCCCGGTGGTACCCGGCGGAGTATCTCGGCGACACCGTCGAGACACTGGTGCACGCCGCCCGGCGCGGTTACCGGATCCAGCAGGTCCCGGTCGCCATGCGCCGCCGGATGGCCGGCACCCCCAGCCACTCCCCCGCCAAGGCGATGATCTACCTGGGCCGGGCCCTGGCCGTCCTCACGCTCGCCCTCATCCGCCGGTGATCGGCCGCCTGCTCCGCCTCGTCCCCGCCGGCACGCTCCCCGTCGGCATCGGCCTGGCCGTGGTCGGGCTGGCCGCGTACGTCCATCTCGCCCTGGCCGGACACAACCTCACCGCCGCCGACTACTCCTCCCTGTCGGTGCTCTGGTCCGTCGTGTTCACCATCGGCATCGGCGTGTTCTTCCCCGTCGAACAGGAGGTCGCCCGCCTCGTCGCGGCCCGCCACTCCCGGGGGCTGCCACCCGGGCCGGTACTGGCACGCGGCACCGCCGTGGCCGTCGCCGTGCTCGGCCTGCTCCTGCTGCTCACCCTCGGCAGCGCCGACATCCTCACCGACCGACTCTTCGGCGGCGACCCCGCGATGGTGCCCGCCCTCGCCGGATCGCTGGTCGCACTGGCCGTGACCCACACCACCCGTGGCGTGCTCTCCGGCCTGCGCCGCTTCCGCTGGTACGGCACCCAACTCGGCCTCGACGGTGGCCTGCGTATCGGCCTGGTCGCCGCCCTCGCCGCCACCGGCGTCGACTCCCCGGTGGCCTACGCGCTGGTGCTGGTCGTGGCACCACTGGTCGCCGTCGCCCTGACCGCCGCACCGGTCGCCCGGGCGGTCGGCCGAGGACCGGCCGTCCCGTGGCGGCCACTGCTGCGCGGGCTCACCCTGCTCACCATCTCCAGCCTGCTCGCCCAGGTGGTGGTCAACATCGGCGTGATCAACGTACGGCTGCTCGACCCGGCCGACGTCGCCACCGCCGGTGCGTTGCTCTCCGCGCTGGTGCTGGTCCGCATACCGCTGTTCGTCTTCGGCTCGATGCAGGCCGCGCTGCTGCCCGGCCTGTCCACCGCCGCCGCCACCGGCGACGAACCAGCCTTCCGTGCCCTGCTCCGCCGGTCCCTGGCCGTCGTCACCGCCCTCGGGGCGCTCGGCGGCATCTTCACCGCCCTCACCGGCCCGTGGCTCGTACGGGCCCTGTTCGACACCCCCGACGTGCTCGGCCACGGCGACTTCGCCTGGCTGTCGGCGGCCACCCTGGCCTACCTGTGGGCGATGGTGCTCGGTCAGGCGCTCCTCGCCCGTGGCCGGCATCGCGCGCAGGCCGTGGCCTGGACCATCGGCGTCGCCGCGCTCGCCGTCGCGACCCTGCCCCCGCTACCCGTCGCACTGCGCGTCGAACTCGGCTACACCGTCGGTTCCGTGGTCGCCACCGCCATCATGATCACCTTGCTGCGTCGCCGCCGCGCCACCCCACCCGCTCCACCGGTCGCGGCCCCGATGCCCGCCACCACCAGCGGAGGAACCCCATGAGACCACCCCGCGTCACCGCCGTGACGCTGGCCTACGGCGCCGAGCCCTGGCTGGTCGACGCCGCCCAGGCGCTGCTCGCCAGCACCGACGTCGACCTCGACCTGATCGTGGTGGACAACGGCTGCACCGGCGACGGCATCGACGTGGTCAAGGGGCTGCCCGGGGTACGCGTCATCCGACCGGAGGCGAACACCGGCTACTCCGGCGGCTGCAACATCGGTGCCGCCGAGGCCACCGGCGACTGGATCGCCTTTGTCAACTCCGATGCCATCGTGGCCCCCGACGCCCTCGCCAAGGTCGTCGCGGTGGCCGCCGAGCCGGGCGTCGGTGCCGCCATGGCCTCCATCCGGCTCGCCCACGACCCCGATCTGATCAACACCTCGGGCAACCCGCTGCACTTCACCGGCCTGTCCTGGGCCGGTGGCAACGGTGAACCGGCCAGCGCCCACGCCCGGCGCACCGTGGTGCCGTCGCTGAGTGGCTGCTGCTTCGTCATCGACCGCCGCCGCTGGGAGGAACTCGGCGGTTTCCCCGACGAGTACTTCGCCTACCACGAGGACACCGAACTCAGCCTGCGGCTGTGGCAGCGCGGCCTACGGCTGGAGTACGTGCCCGACGCCGTGGTGCTGCACCACTACGAGTTCTCCCGCAACGACCTCAAGCTCTACCTGGTCGAACGCAACCGCCTGCTGACCCTGCTGACCGCGTACCAGGGTCGGACCCTGGCGCTGCTGGCGCCGATGCTGCTGCTCACCGAGGCCGCCATGCTCGCCGCCGCCCTGGCCGGCGGCTGGGCACGTCAGAAGGGCCGGGGCTGGGCCTGGCTGTGGCGTCACCGGGACTGGATCCGGGCCCGTCGACGCCGGCTCCAGGCCGAACGTGTCGTCGGTGACGGTGCCCTCGCCGACCTGATGACCGCCCGGATAGCGCCGTCGAACGTCGCCGCGCCACCCGGGACGGGCGTCTTCAACGCCCTCGCCGCCACCTGGTGGGCACTCGTACGGCCACTGCTCAGTCGCTGACCCGCCCGACGGAGCGCGCACCTTCCAGCCAGCTGACGCAGGCTCGTTGCCGGGGTCGAGGGCCGGGACGACGACGCGGCGTCCAGCCGGTCGAAACCGTACGGACGCCGCGACAGACCGGGCCGAGACTCAGTCCCCGGCGGCCTCGCCCGGCTTGTCCTCCAGGTCCGCCGAGCCCGCCGAGGTGGTCGGCTTGTGCCCCTCCTCCGTCGGCGTACTCGGGGTCTGTGCCCGGTCGCCCTCGGCCGCTCCGTCGGTCGCGTCGCCGTCGAGCAGCGAGATCAACGCGGTCCCGGTGATCCGCCGGAAGGTACGACCCACCCGGTGGCGGTCCAGGACGGCGACCTCCAACTGGTCGGCGGCGATCGTACGGGCGGCACCACCCTCGCCACCGACACTGCTCAACGCCTGCACCGCCACCTTGACCGCCTCGCCGAGGGACATGTCCGGCCGGTGGTGCGACTTGAGCACCCCGGAGATCGCCTCGGCCTGACCGCCCATCGCCATCCGCCCCGGCTCGTCGGTCACCGAACCGTCGTAGGTGTTGCGGTAGAGGGAGTCGTCTTCGGGCGTGGCACCCACCTCGGCCACACAGATCTCCACCTCGAACGGCTTCGACTGCTCGGTGAAGATGGCACCGAGGATCTGCGCGTACGAGTTGGCCAACGCCAGACCGGTCACGTCACGACGGTCATAGCTCAGTCCGTTCAGGTCGGCCATCCGCACACCCGCCCGGCGCAGGTTCTCGAACTCGTTGTACCGGCCCACGGCGGCGAACCCGATCCGGTCGTAGATCTCGCTGACCTTGTGCAGGGCGCTGGAGAGGTTCTCGGCGACGAAAAGCACCCCACCGGCGTAGCTCAGGACCACCGCGCTGCGCCCCCGGGCGATGCCCTTGCGGGCCAACTCGGAACGGTCGCGCATGATCTGTTCGGGCGAGGCGTAGAACTGCATGGCCACGGCGGCGGCTCTCCTTCGGGCGCGTACTCGGGGAAACGGGGATCAGCTGCGGGTGGGCGGCTCAGCCACCCGGATTCTCCATCCGGCCGGCGACCACGCTCTCCGCGATCGTCGAGGTCTCCGCGTCGGTCAGCCGGTGCGTGCCCTCCGCCGTCGCGGTCATCACCACGGGGTAGATCCGTCGGGTCAGGTCGGGTCCGCCGGTCGCGGTGTCGTCGTCGGCGGCGTCGTAGAGTGCCTCCACCGCCAACCGCACCGCGTCCTCGACGGACAGCCCGGCCCGGTACCGCTTCTTCAACGCCGACTTGGCGAACAGCGAACCCGAGCCGATCGCGTCGTAGCCGGTCTCCTCGTACGGGCCGCCGGTGACGTCGAAGCTGAAGATCCGCCCGGCCCGTGCCGGATCGCCGGCCGCCAGGTCGAACCCGGCGAACAGCGGAATCACCGCCAGTCCCTGCATGGCCGCGCCCAGATTGCCACGGATCATCGAGGCGAGCCGGTTCGCCTTGCCGTCGAGCGAGAGCATCGCGCCCTCGATCTTCTCGTAGTGTTCCAGCTCCACCTGGAACAGTCGCATCAACTCGATGCCGACTCCGGCGGTGCCGGCGATGCCCACCAGCGAGTACGCGTCGGCGGGGTGGACCTTCTCGATGTCCCGCTGGGCGATCAGGTTGCCCATGGTGGCCCGCCGGTCGCCGGCCATGACCACACCACCGGCGGCAGCGATGGCCACGATCGTGGTGGCGTGCGGGGCCAGATCGGCGGCCATGCCCGGGGGCAGCGCTCGTCGGCCCGGCAGCATCTCGGGGGCCACTTTGCTCAGGAATGCCGTGAAGGAGGACGTCCCCGCGTTGGTGAACACATCTGGAAGACGCCCGGATGGATCAAAACCCGCTGCCACGTGGTTCCTCTCAGGTACGTGATGGCCCGGGCCAGCCTCGTCGGACTGTCACGGAACTGGCCAAGACCACCGTTGCAGTTGAAGCAGAGTATCCCGCGCACCCACCCGGTGCGATGATCGTGGTCCACATGTTCCGGATCGGGGTCACCGCACAAACACCCCGCCCTGCTCGGTCAGCAGCTCGTCGAACTGCCGCTGACCGATGCCGTACCGCCGCCGCAGGTGGTGACGGGGAGCGAGCGCTTGCATTGGGGGGCAGACTTCGCCCGACCGGTCGGGCAAAACGGGCAGATGCCCTATTCGCCGCCTTTTTGCACGTAACCTCTCACGAACTCTTCGGCGTTCTCTTCAAGGACGGAGTCGATCTCGTCGAGCAGGTCGTCGACGTCCTCGGTGATCTCGGCGTGCCGCTCGGCGACCTCCGGGTTCGCCTCGACGGTGACGTCCTCGACCTCTTCGCCCTGACGGGACTTGCCCGACTGCGACTGACCGCCGCTGTCACGAGTGGCCATCGTTGCCTCCTCCACGATCTCCCTGCGATGAACTTACCTCGCAGGAGTGACGAAACGTCGCCCGCGCGCCGTACCGACGCGCGGGGACGGCCCCGACCGACGGCTCAGCCGCCGGTCAGGGTCTCCAGCAGATCCTTCGCGCTGGCGCAGCGGTCGAACAACGCACCGACGTGCCGCCTGGTGCCCCGTTCCGGTTCCATCATCGGCACCCGCACCAGCGACTCCCGACCGACGTCGAAGATCACCGAGTCCCAGCTGGCGGCGACCACCTCGGAGGCGTACTGAGCCAGGCAGCGACCCCGGAAGTAGGCGCGGGTGTCCTCCGGCGGCTCGGTCATCGCCGTGCGGCTCTCCTCGTCGCTGAGCAGCGTCTTCATCGACCCCCGGGACACCAGCCGGTGATAGAGACCCTTCTCCGGGCGTACGTCGGAGTACTGGAGGTCGACCAGCTGGAGCTTGTGCGACCCCCAGCCGAGCTTCTCCCGCTCCCGGTAGCCCTCCAGCAGCCGCAGCTTCGCCACCCAGTCCAACTCGTCGGCGCAGAGCATCACGTCGCGTCCCAGCCGGTCGAGCACGTCCTCCCACCGGTCCAGCACGTCGGCGGTCTGCTCGTCGACGTCGTCGCCGTACCGGTCGTCGACGAAGGCGCGTACCCGCTCCAGATAGGCCCACTGCACGTCCATGGCGGTCAGTCGACGCCCGTCGCGCAGCCGCATCAGGTGGGACAGCGACGGGTCGTGACTGACCGCGCGCAGCTCGCCGACGGGGTCGGCGATGCCGAGGTCGGGGCCGAGCGCCTTCTCCTCGATCATCGTGAGGATCAACGCGGTGGTGCCCACCTTGAGGTAGGTGGAGATCTCCGAGAGGTTCGCGTCGCCGATGATGACGTGCAGGCGGCGGTACTTGTCGGCGTCGGCGTGCGGCTCGTCGCGGGTGTTGATGATCGGCCGCTTGAGGGTGGTCTCCAGGCCGACCTCGACCTCGAAGAAGTCGGCACGCTGCGAGATCTGGAAACCGGCCTGGCCACCGTCCTGGCCGATGCCGACGCGGCCGGCACCGCAGACGATCTGCCGCGTCACGAAGAACGGCGTCAGGTACGCCACGATGTCGGCGAACGGCGTCTGCCGACGCATGAGGTAGTTCTCGTGGGCACCGTAGCTGGCGCCCTTGTTGTCGGTGTTGTTCTTGTAGAGGTGGATCGGCGAGCTGCCGGGGATCGTGGCGGCCCGTCGGGCCGCCTCCGCCATCACCCGCTCCCCCGCCTTGTCCCAGCGGACCAGGTCGCGGGGGTTGGTCACCTCGGGGGTGGAGTACTCCGGGTGCGCGTGGTCGACGTAGAGCCGCGCCCCGTTGGTCAGGATCACGTTGGCCAGGCCGAGGTCCTCGTCGGCGAGCGCCTCGGCCGGGTCGTAGACCGCACCGGAGTAGGTGAAGCCACGGGCGTCCCGCAGCGGTGACTCCTCCTCGTAGTCCCAGCGGGCCCGACCACCGCGGTTCAGCTCCGGTCGGGCGCCATAGGCGTTCACCACCTGGGAGGAGGTGACCATCGGGTTGGCTCCGGCCTGGCCGGGCACGGAGATTCCGTACTCGACCTCGGTACCCATGATTCGTCTAACGCTCATCGACCTACCCGCTTCGTATTGCCCGACCGGTCCCCCGTCACGTCGAGCGTAGTCGTCACTGACCCGACCGGGGGCGCAGCGGGCCCCCGGGGTCGCACCTGCGGCTTGCGCTGTTCGTCGATCCGCGGCTGGGCGGACCGGTGGCGACGCCCGCCGCCGGCACGGGCAGGGCCCGTGACGCCGTGCGTCACGGGCCCTGGTGGCGCGTGCCGGTCAGAGGTATTGGCCGGTGTTGCTGGCGGTCTCGATGGAGCGTCCGGCCTCGGCGCCCTTGCCGCCGGAGACGAGCGTACGGATGTAGACGATCCGTTCGCCCTTCTTGCCGGAGATGCGGGCCCAGTCGTCGGGGTTGGTGGTGTTGGGCAGGTCCTCGTTCTCGCGGAACTCGTCGACGCAGGCGTCGAGGAGGTGCTGCAGGCGCAACCCTTTCCTACCGGAGGTGAGGAACTCCTTGATGGCCATCTTCTTGCCCCGGTCGACGATGTTCTGGATCATCGCGCCGGAGTTGAAGTCCTTGAAGTACAGGACCTCCTTGTCACCGTTGGCGTAGGTGACCTCCAGGAAGCGGTTCTCCTCCGTCTCCGAGTACATCCGCAGCACCACCGCGTCGATCATGGCGGCGACGGTGGCCTGGGCGTCGCCGCCGTGTTCGGCGAGGTCGTCGGCGTGCAGCGGCAGGCCCGGGAGGATGTACTTGGAGAAGATGTCCTTGGCCGCCTCGGCGTCCGGACGCTCGATCTTGATCTTCACGTCGAGGCGTCCCGGGCGCAGGATCGCCGGGTCGATCATGTCTTCCCGGTTGGAGGCGCCGATGACGATGACGTTCTCCAGCCCCTCGACGCCGTCGATCTCGCTGAGCAGCTGCGGCACGATGGTGTTCTCCACGTCGGAGGAGACACCGGAGCCACGGGTGCGGAAGACCGAGTCCATCTCGTCGAAGAACACGATGACCGGAGTGCCTTCGCCGGCCTTCTCCCGAGCCCGCTGGAAGATCAACCGAATGTGCCGCTCGGTCTCACCGACGTACTTGTTGAGCAGCTCGGGGCCCTTGATGTTGAGGAAGAAGCTGGTGTGCTTCTCCTCGCCCCGCCGCTCGGCGATCTTCTTGGCGAGCGAGTTGGCGACCGCCTTGGCGATCAGGGTCTTGCCACAGCCCGGCGGACCGTAGAGCAGGATGCCCTTCGGCGGGCGCAGCTGGTGCTCCCGGAACAGGTCGGCGTGCAGGAACGGCAACTCGACCGCGTCACGGATCTGCTCGATCTGGGAGTGCAGGCCGCCGATGTCGGTGTAGTCGACGTCCGGCACCTCCTCCAGGACGAGTTCCTCGACCTCGCTCTTGGGAATCCGCTCGTACGCGTACGCCGAGCGAGGTTCGATCATGAGCGAGTCGCCGGCCCGGATCGCACTGCCGATCAGGGTGTCGGCCAGGTGCACGATGCGTTCCTCGTCGGAGTGCGACACCACCAGCGCCCGGTCACCCGGCGCGCCCTCGGGACCGGCGAGGATCTCCTTGAGCATGACCACCTCGCCGACCCGCTCGTAGCCGAACGCGTCAACGATGTTGAGCGCGTCGTTGAGCAGGACCTCCTGGCCGCGGCGCAGTTCGCCGACGTCGAGCGAGGGCGATACCGCCACGCGCAGTTTCCGTCCGCCGGTGAAGACATCGACCGTGCCGTCTTCGTGCCGGGCCAGGAAAACGCCGTAGCCACTTGGGGGTTGAGCGAGCCGGTCGATCTCCTCCTTGAGCGTCACGATCTGCGCGCGAGCCTCTTTCAGGGTGCTCACGAGCCGTTCGTTGTTCTCGGTCAGCCGCGCCAACTGCGCCTGGGTGGCGGCCAGCCGCTCTTCGAGCTGCCGGACGTGTCGGGGGCTCTCGGTCAACTTGCGCCGCACCAGAGCGAGTTCCTCTTGAAGGAACGCGACCTGCGTGGAGAGATCGTGGGCCTCCTTCTCCCACCGTGCGGCGCGCGAGTCCGCGTCGTCGCTGCGTGCCACGTCCCACCTCCCCGGGGGGCTTGAACGTTCTGCCCTAACACTAGCCGCTATGAGCCCGATTCGGTCCTCCGCAACGCGCCCGTCACAGAAGCTTGATCGCCAAGGGTGGGTCGACGGGCGGGTACCGGCATTCGGGTACCGTCGAGGGGTGGGACGGGAGAACATGGGGGGTGCACCGGTGGCCGAGGTCGCGACCGACCAGTTGCAGGTCTGGGTTGACCAGGATCTGTGCACGGGCGACGGGCTGTGTGTGCAGTACGCGCCGGAGGTCTTCGAGTTCGACGTCGACGGGTTGGCGTACGTCAAGGGCCCGGACGGTGAGCTGGTGCAGACGCCGGGCGGCCGGGTGGACGTGCCGGAGCACCTGCGCCTCGAGGTGATCGACTCGGCCAAGGAGTGCCCCGGCGAGTGCATCCACGTCGTACGCGGCAGCGACGGCGTCGAAGTCGCCGGCCCGGAGGCCGACGACTGACCTGGACGCCCACCGGGCCCGCGGAATCACCCGAGCGGGCGATGCACGGGGGACCGCTACAGCAGCGGACGGCCGACCACCGAGGCGACCAACCGGGCGAACTCCTCCAACCGGGCGATCTGCCCGGCGCCGCCGTCGTCGAGGGTTTTGCCGAAGCGCAACGCGTCGTGCCGGGGCCCGCCGGTGGTCTCCTCGCCCGGCGGCGACTCGTCCAGCGAGGTCAGCAGCAGGTAGACGTCGATGCTGTCGACCCGGATCTCACCGTTGTCGTGCCGGAACAACCGCCGTCGGCAGCCCACCTCGGTGACCGAGGAGACCGGCACCACGCGCAGGGACGAGGTCATCGAACCCGGCGGCCCCTCCCCCGGCGGCACGTCCTCGCCGTGCCAGAGCACCAGGCGGCTGCCGTCGCAGACGACGACCTCCTGCCACACGCCGTTCACCTCGTTGACGAAGCGCTCCAGGGTGAAGCCGAGCACCGACGCCCCCCGCAGGACACCGCCGAGTGCCTCCAGGGCGACGTCGGGGTCACGCAGGTAGGCCCGCGCCGCCGATTCGAGATCGGCGTACGGCGACCAGTCGGGAAAGACCGCCGGTAGATCGCCACCGAAGCCGGGACGATTCATCGGATCACCTCGCCCCCGCCCGGCACCGGCCTAGGCGTGCGCCGCACCGCGCCGACCGTCCGTTCGCCACGTCCGCTCACGTGGTCACCTCGGCCACCGCCGAGCCTGCCCAGGATGAGCCCACTCACTCCCAGCCGCCCCATTCCGCCGTCACGGCTTGTCCGTCTCCTGCGCCACGTCGGGTGGTGTCTGCCCGGCCCGCGCCTCGGGTGCCACCACGCTCGCCTGCCGGGCCGCCTCCGCCTCGCGCAGTGCCTGGCGTCGCTGCGCGTACGCCTCGGTGCCCTTGCTGGGCTTGCGACGCCGGGGCGGGGCGGTGACTCCGGGGGCGAGCTTACGCGCGGAGACGAGGAAGGCGGTGTGCGCGATCATCCGGTGGTCGGGGCGGACCGCCAGCCCTTCGGCGTGCCAGTCCCGCACCAGCGACTCCCAGGCTCGGGGCTCGGTCCAGCCGCCGCGCTCGCGTAGCGCCTCCACCAGCTCGGACAGCTGGGGGGTGGTGGCCACGTAGCCGATGAACACGCCGCCGGGCAGCAGCGCGCGTTCGACCATGTCGAGGTTCTCCCAGGGGGTCAGCATGTCCAGGATGATCCGGTCGAAACCGGTCTCCCGGCATTCGGCAACGTCGCCGACGTGCAGGTGCCAGGCGGGATGCGGGCCCCGGAAGAACGCCTCGACGTTGCGGCGGGCGATCTGGGCGAAGTCGTCGCGCAGCTCGTAGGAGTGCAACTCCCCGGTGGTGCCCACCGCGCGCAGCAGCGAACAGCTCAGCGCTCCGGAGCCGGCACCGGCCTCGAGGACCTTCGCGCCGGGGAAGATGTCACCCATGGTGACGATCTGGGCGGCGTCCTTGGGGTAGATGACCTGGGCGCCACGGGGCATGGAGAGCACGTAGTCCGACAGCAGCGGGCGCAGCGCCAGGAACGCGGTGCCGCCGCCGGAGGTGGTCACCACGCTGCCGTCGGGCAGGCCGATCAGCGTGTCGTGCGCCAGGATGCCCCGGTGGGTGTGGAACTCCTTGCCCGGCTCCAGGGTCACCGTGTGCATCCGCCCCTTGGGGTCGGTCAGCTGCACCCGGTCACCCGGCTGGAACGGCCCACGCCGCACGGCGGGCGGATCCACCTTCTCCTCGGGTTCGTCGCTGGCCGGGTGGGCGGAGTGGGTGACGGTCACGTGTTCATCTTCCGGTGAGGTTCGAGCAGTTGAGCCAGATCCGCGATGTGCAGAACGCCGACGACATCTTCGCCTGCCGTCACGACGTACTGTGCGCCCGGGTGGGTCTGCACGGTCTCCAGCACCCGTTCGCCGTCGGTGGTCACCGGGATGGTCGGCAGGTCGGCGAGGGTACGGGCGACGGCGTCCACGGCCAACCAGGGCCGACGGGCCTCGGGCACCGCCGCGGCGGCGGCCGGGTCGACCAGGGCCACCGGCCGTCCGGCGGAGTCGGTCACCAGCAGCGCCACCGGCGGTCGCGGCTCGGTGGCCGGGTGCGCCTGCTCCGCGCGCCGCTGTGCCTCGGCCAGCGGGGTGCCGGTGGGCACGGTGTACACCGGCCGGGCCAGGCTGGCCAGGTCGACCAGCGGGAGCCGCCGACCGATGCGGGACATCCGGATCGACTGCCCGGCGCCGTGCCAGAGGGTGAGGGCGACCAGAGCGGTCAGTGGCAGGGCCAGCAGGCTCAGCACGTCGGTCGCGTAGAGCACGGCCACCAGCAGCGCGGTGCCGACGGCCAGCACCCGTCCGGCCCATCCGGCCACCTCGGTGGCCCGGTGCCGGTCCCGGGTCAGGGCCCAGACCGCCGCACGCAACGCCCGCCCGCCGTCGAGCGGCAGGCCGGGCAGGATGTTGAACACCGCGACGATGACGTTGCTCGCCGCGAGTTGGAAGGCGAGTTGGTCGGCCACGGTGCGGTCGGGCAGGGCCACGGTCGCGGCCACGGCGGCGGCCCCGAGTACCGCGGAGACGGCCGGCCCGGCCAGTGACACCAGCAGGTCGATCCGGGGAGTCGGCGCGTCGCGGTCCATCTCGGTGTATCCGCCGAGCAGTTCCAGGGTGATCCCCCGCACCCCGATGCCGAAGCGGCGGGCGGTGAGGGCGTGGCCGAGTTCGTGGGCCAGCACCGAACCGAGCAGGGCGAGGACGAATCCGGCCCCGACGAGGTACCCGCCGAGCGGGGACAGGTTCAGCCGCTGGCCGGCGAGTTCGCCGTACAGGACCGTGATCAGGAGGGCGAGCAGCAGAATCGAGGCGTTCAGGTACAGCGGCACCCCGAGGATCCGGCCCACCCGCATGCCGGGGCGCGGGCTGGCCCGTGGTCGCCTGCGCTGTTCCATCGGGCTGATGCTACGCGGCGGGAGATCACGTACCGGAGCGGCGGCGGTCGGCCTGTCACACCGGTGCCCTAACCTTCGGGGGCATGACGGCGGAACCGGTGATCACTGCGCAGGCGACGACCCCGACCGAGTTGCCGACGACGGTGCGGGCCTCGCTGTCACCGTCGCGGGCGGCGGATTTCAAGACCTGCCCGTTGCTCTACCGGTTCCGCAGCATCGACCGGCTGCCCGAGCGGCCCACGGTGGAGCAGGCCCGGGGCACGCTGGTGCACGCGGTGCTGGAGCGGTTGTTCGACCTGCCGGCACCGGCCCGCACCCCGCAGGCCGCCGGTGACCTCGTGGCCGGTCAGTGGGACCGTCTGGTCACCGAGCAGCCGGAGCTGGCCGGGCTCTTCTCGGACGCCGATCCGGCCGCCCTCGCGGAGTTCCTCCGCTCGGCTTCGGCGCTGCTGGTGGGCTACTTCACGGTGGAGGATCCGCGTCGGTTGGAGCCGGCCGAGCGGGAGAGCCTGATCTCCGCCGTGGTCGACGACGAGCTGCTGATCCGCGGTTACCTCGACCGGCTCGACGTGGCCCCCGACGGCGCGTTGCGGGTGGTGGACTACAAGACCGGCGGGGCTCCACGGGAGGCGTTCGAGGCGCGGGCCCTGTTCCAGCTGAAGTTCTACGCGCTGGTGTTGTGGCGTACCCGTGGCGTGGTGCCCCGGGTGCTGCGCCTGCTCTACCTCAAGGACGCCGAGGTGTGTGACTACACCCCGGACGCGGAGGAGTTGGCGCGATTCGAGCGGACGGTGGTGGCGTTGTGGCGGGCGATCGAGCAGGCCACCGCCACCCGGGATTTCCGGCCCCGGCCGAGCCGACTGTGCGACTGGTGCAGTCACCAGGCGCTGTGCCCCAGTTACGGCGGCACGCCGCCGCCCTTTCCGGAGTCGGCGGCGACGCCCGATCCGCTGCGCGACGCCCGGTCCGTTCCGGTGCAGCCCGGAGCCGACGAGTAGCCGCCCTCCTCCGCTGGGATGAGGCGGGAGTCAGCACACAAGACGATCTTTCGCCGGTGTCGGCGGCTAGCGTCGTGGAATGGGTAACGGTCTGAGGCGGTGGCTGCGGCGCAATCCGCTGGTCGGTGACGCGCTGCTGGCCGTCGGCCTGGTCCTGGGGGAGATCGTGTTCACCCTGCTCACCCCTCGGGAGTTCTGGCCCGGGCCGCTGCCGGCGGCGCTGGGGTGGAGCGTGTTGTGCGCCGCGCCGGTGGTGGTACGCCGGGTGGCGCCGTGGCCGGCGCTGCTGGCGGCGGTGGCGACGTTGCTGCTGCCGATCGTGGTCGAGGTGTCACCGACCACGCAGAGCTTCACCCTGGTGGTGCTCACCTACACGATGGCGGCCCACCAGCCGACCCGAAGGGCGCTGGTCGCGGCGATGGTGCTGTGGCTTCCGGTGGCCGTCGTGAACGCCCTGCTGCCGCCGGAGGGCGTCCCGCAGGTCGGTTCGGCGTTCCTGGTCGCGAACAACATCCTGGTGGGGGTCGTGTCGTTCTCGGTGGGTCGGACGGTGCACGCGCGGCGCACCTCCACCGAGGCGCTGCGGGAGCGGGCCCGGGTGGCCGAGGCGAACCAGCGGGCTCTGGCCGAGCAGGCGGTCGCGGACGAGCGGCGACGGATCGCCCGCGAGTTGCACGACGTCGTCGCCCACCACGTCAGCGTGATGGGGGTGCTGGCGACCGGCGTGCGGCGGGTGCTGCGCCGCGATCCGGACAGCGCCGACGAGGCGATCGCCACGATCGAGGAGACCAGCCGGGCGACGCTGCGGGAACTGCGTCGGCTGCTCGACGTGTTGCGGACCGAGGCCGAGCCGGCGGCGGAGTTGGCGCCGCAGCCGGGCATCGCCGGTATCGAGGCGTTGGCCGATCAGGTCCGTGAGGCCGGGCTGCCGGTGACGCTGAGCGTGACGGGTGTGCCGGGGCACCTGGAGGAGGGGGTGGCGTTGACCGTGTACCGGATCGTGCAGGAGGCGCTGACGAACGCCCTCAAGCATGCCGGGACGGCCACCGCACGGGTGCGGGTCGGTTTCACCGCCGACGCGGTGGAGGCCGAGGTCACCGACACCGGCCGCGGGCCGTCGCCGGGCACCGGTCAGGTCGGGCATGGCCTGGTCGGGATGCGGGAACGGGTCGGCCTCTACGGTGGGATCCTGCACATCGGCGCGCGGACCGGCGGTGGCTACCGGGTGTACGCCCGGATTCCGGTCGAACCGCTGCCCGACCCGGGCCGCAGGTGAGTCGCCGGGTGAGAGACGCAGTCCGACAGGGAGGACCAGATGGTCGATTCGACGGACCGCAGGCCGGTACGGATCCTGCTCGCCGACGACCAGCCGCTGCTGCGTACGGGCTTCCGGATGGTCCTCGGCGCGGAGACCGACCTGGACATCGTCGCGGAGGCGGGCGACGGCGTGGAGGCGGTGGAGTTGTCCCGTCGCCTGCTGCCGGACGTGGTGCTGATGGACATCCGGATGCCCCGGATGGACGGAGTGAGCGCCACCCGGGCGATCGTGGACGCCCGGTTGCCGGTGCGGGTGCTCATCCTGACCACCTTCGATCTGGACGAGTACGTGGTGGGGGCGCTGCGGGCCGGGGCGAGTGGCTTCCTGGCCAAGGACGTGCCGGCGGAGGATCTGGTCACCGCGATCCACACGGTGGCCGCCGGAGACGCCGTGGTGGCGCCCCGGATCCTGCGTCGGCTGTTGGACCGTTTCGCCGACGTGCTGCCGGACCCGACCGCGACGCCGTCGAAGGCACTGAGCGCGCTCACCGACCGGGAGCGGGAGGTGCTCGTGCAGGTCGCCCGCGGCTTGTCGAACGCCGAGATCGCCCGCGCGCTGTCGGTGAGCGAGACCACCATCAAGACGCACGTGGGACACGTGTTGACCAAGCTCGGGCTACGCGACCGGGTGCAGGCCGTGGTGTTGGCGTACGAATCAGGTCTGGTCCGTCCCGGGACGTAGCTCCGGCGGTTGCGTCCGTCACCTACCGTGACTGTCTCCGGTGGAATTCGGTTGACCCTCACACGACGGCAACGTTCAGGATGACCGGGACCATCGGGCTGCCGATTCGGGGACATCCCTGACGTCGGTTTCGGGGATACCCGCAGCCGGAAATCCGCTGCGGCTCCGCCCGGAGTCGGACGGATTCGTAACAGGCAGCACAGATGATGGATCCGCGCCGGACCAGCGGGGGTCGGTGCGACCAGACGACGGAGAGGTACACGACGTGACCGCTACGACAGGCCAGTCGGCAACGGCCGCAGCCCGGGCGAGCGATGTGTGGAAGGTGTATGGCAGCGGCGAGGCCCAGGTCATCGCCTTGCGGGGGGTCAGCGCGGAGTTCGAACGCGGACGGTTCACCGCGATCATGGGCCCGTCGGGTTCCGGTAAGTCGACCTTGATGCACTGCCTGGCCGGGTTGGACTCGGTGACCCGGGGGACGGTGATGATCGGCGACACCACCGTCACCGGGCTCGGTGACGCGGGTCTGACGAAGCTGCGTCGGGACAAGGTCGGCTTCATCTTCCAGCAGTTCAACCTGCTGCCGACGTTGACCGCCAAGGAGAACATCCTGCTCCCGTTGTCGATCGCCGGGCGTAAGCCGGACCCGGCCTGGTACGACGTGGTGATCGACACGGTGGGCCTGCGGGACCGGTTGGGTCACCGGCCGGCGCAGTTGTCCGGTGGTCAGCAGCAGCGGGTGGCGTGTGCCCGTGCCCTGGTCGCCCGCCCCGAAGTGATCTTCGCCGACGAGCCGACCGGCAACCTCGACTCGCGGGCCGGTGCCGAGGTGCTGAACTTCCTACGCAACTCGGTACGCCAGCACGGGCAGACCATCGTCATGGTGACCCACGATCCGGTGGCGGCGGCGTACGCCGACCGGGTGGTCTTCCTCGCCGACGGTCAGATCGTCTCGGAGTTGATCGAGCCGACCGCCGACACGGTGCTGGACACGATGAAGAAGCTCGACACGCCCGCCGAGGTGACCGGCTGATGTTCCGGGCAACCCTGAAGAGTCTGCTGGCTCGCAAGGTCCGGCTGATCCTGTCCGGCCTGGCCGTGGTGCTCGGCGTCATGTTCGTCTCCGGCGCCTTCGTCCTCACCGACACTCTGGGCCGCTCCTTCGATTCGCTGTTCGCCGACGCGTACGCCGAAGTGGACGTCAACGTGGCCGCCAAGCCACGGTTGGAGATCAGCGAGTTCGAGGGCGAGCAGTTGCCCACCCCGTTCCCGGCGGCGGTGCTGGAGAAGGTCCGGACGGTGGACGGGGTGTCCGAGGCCACCGGTGTGGTCGCCGTCGACGGTGCCCGGCTGATCGGCAGCAACGGCAAGGCGGTTACCTCGTTCGGGCCGCCCCAGTTGGGCGGCAACTGGGTCGGTGAGAGCGACCTGGTCCGGCTGCGCGAGGGCCGGGCGCCGCAGGCCGACGACGAAATCGTGATCAACAAGGGGTTGGCGGACGCCGGCCGGGTGAAGCTCGGCGACCGGGTGGGCGTGCTCACCCTCGCGCCGCGCAAGGACTTCACCATCGTCGGCATCTTCGGCTACAGCGGTGACCGGGACTCCCTCGGTGGGGCCAACGAGGTCATGTTCACCACGCCCGTGGCGCAGCAGCTGATGCTCGGCGAGCCGGACACGTTCAGCAACATCGTGGTCACCGCCGCCGACGGCGTCTCCACCGACCAGCTCCGCGACGCGGTGGCCGCGGCCGTCGGCGACGGTTACGTGGTCAAGACCGGCGAGGAACTCTCCGCCGATGCCGCCGCCGGTCTGAAGGAGGGGCTGTCCTTCTTCAACCGGATCCTGCTCGGCTTCGCGGCGGTGGCGCTGCTGGTCGGCACGTTCCTGATCCTCAACACGTTCTCGATCATCGTGGCGCAGCGCACCCGGGAGCTGGCGTTGCTGCGGGCGGTCGGCGCCAGCGGCAAGCAGATCATCGGCTCGGTGGTGTTGGAGGCGATCGCCGTCGGGTTGATCGCCTCGCTGCTCGGCCTGGCCGCCGGCATCGGCATCGGGGCGCTGTTGGCGTACCTGTTCGGCAACCTCGCCGGTGGGCTGGAGCTGGCCGGGGTCGCGGTGCCCGCGTCGGCGGTGATCGGTGCGTTCGGTGTCGGTCTGGTGATCACCGTGCTGGCGGCGTTGCTGCCGGCGCTGCGGGCCGCCCGGATCCCACCGATCGCGGCGATGCAGGACGTCGCCACGCCGGATCGACCGTTGACCAAGGTGACCGTCGGTGGCGCGCTGGTCACCGCGGTCGGCGCCACGTTGCTCTTCCTCGGCCTGGGCGGGCACGCCGGTGGCAACACGCTGGCCACCATCCTCGGTGGCGTGCTGTTCGCGTTCATCGGGGTGGCCCTGTTGACGCCGCTGATCAGCCGTCCGGTGGTGGCGGCGCTGGGCACGGTCTTCTCCGGTTGGGTGCCGGGCAAGCTGGGCCGGCTCAACTCCGGTCGCAACCCGCGCCGCACCGCGATCACCGCCGCCGCGCTGATGGTGGGCATCGCCCTGGTCACCGGCATCACGGTGATCCTGGATTCGGCCAAGAGCAGCATCAGCGGCCTGGCGCAGGACACCATCAAGGCCGAGCTGGTGATCGCCGGGGCGCAGTCCGGTCCGCGCCCGCCGACGTTCGACCCGGCGGTGCTGGACGAGGCGAAGGCGATCCCCGGGGTCCGGCTCGTCGACGGCGAGTACGGCGACATGGCGATGGTCGGTGGCGAGCGTACCTGGGTCGCCGCCTCCAGCGAGCCGAGCGCGTTGGTGCGGATGTTCGGCGCCACCGCCACCGCCGGGGACATCGAGCGGCTGGGGCCCGGCCAGATGTTGATCAGTTCGGACCGGGCGGAGTCGCGTGGCCTGTCGGTCGGCTCGACGGTGCCGGTGCAGCTGGCCCGGGGCGAGGAGAGCACCTACACGGTCACCGGCATCTACGAGAGCACCCCGCTGTTCGGTGGTGTGACGCTGCCGGCCGAGGCGGCGCGTGACTTCGCCATCCCGCAGCCCATCCAGGGCTACATCCAGTTGGAGCCGGGGGTCCGGGCGGCCGACGTGCTGCCCCGGGTGGAGGCGTTGCTGGCGGACAGTCCGGAGGTGTCTGTCGCCGACCGGGACGCGTTCATCGAGGAGCAGGCCGGTCAACTCGACGCGCTGCTCCAGATGATCCAGATCCTGTTGGCGCTGGCGATCGTGATCGCGGTGCTCGGCATCATCAACACCCTCGCCCTGTCGGTGTTGGAGCGGACCCGGGAGTTGGGTCTGCTGCGCGCGATCGGTCTGCGCCGGTCGCAGACCATGGGCATGATCACTGTCGAGGCGGTGGTGATCTCGGTGTTCGGCGCGCTGCTCGGTGTCGTGGTCGGTGCCGCTCTCGGCGCCGCGGTGGTGGAGGCCCTACGCGACGAGGGGATCACCAAGCTGGTCCTGCCGTGGAGCCAGATGGGTGTCTTCCTCGGCCTGGCCGCGTTCGTCGGGGTGATCGCGGCGGTGCTGCCGGCGTTCCGGGCCGCCCGGATCAACGTGCTGGGCGCCATCGCCCACGACTGAGGCAACCGGACGAGCGGCCCCTGTCACCGGACGGTGGCAGGGGCCGCTCGGCGCGTCGGACGGTGTCAGCCGAGGTCGCGCCGCAGCAGTCCGCCGAGCAGTTCCAGGTCCGCCAGGAGCAGGCTCTCCAGTTGGTGTACGCCGTCGGTCGGTGCCAGCGGCACCTCGGCGGGTACGGCCAGCACTGCGGCTCCGGCGGCGACCGCGCTGGCCACCCCGGTCGCCGAGTCCTCGATCGCCACGCACCTGTCGATCGGCACCCCGAGCAGCCGGGCGGCGGTCAGGTACGGCTCCGGGTGCGGCTTGGTCGCGTCGACCTCGTCGCCGCAGACCACCACGTCGAAGCTGTCCCGGCCGAGGGTGTCCAGGGCGATCTCGACCAGCGGCCGACCGCTGGAGGTGACCAGGGCGGTGGGGATCCGCGCCTGCCGGACCGCGCCGAGCAGGGCCAGTGCTCCGGGACGCCACTGCAGTCCGGTGCGGAACAGCTCCAGGATCCGCGTGTCGATCCACTCCGCGCTGGCCTGCGGATCCCGGTGTGGCTGTCCCAGGTCGTCGTGCAGGATACGCATCGAGTCGGCCATGCCGGTGCCGACGATGGCCCGCCGGGCGGCGGTGGACAGCGTGCCGCCGTAGCGTTGCGCGAGTTCGGCCAGCGCGATGTCCCACAGTCGCTCGCTGTCGACCAGGGTGCCGTCCATGTCGAAGAGCACGGCGGCCGGGCGGGTGCTGCTCACCGGATCCTCCTCAGGCTCGGGTAACCGGTGAATCCTGCCAGCCGGCGTGACCCCGTGCCCGGCACAGTGACCTTTCTCAACCAAGATCGCAGGCGGCCAGGGACCGCTCGTAGCCACGGAAGAACGACTCGGCCCGCTGTTCGGGGGTGCCGTGCGAGCCCTCCGCGAACCACGGTTGCCCCGGATCGTCGCCGACGGCCAGCAGCCCCTCGTGGAACTCGTCGAGGTCGCCCTCGTCGAGGGTGAGCCGACCGGCGCGGACCGAGTCGCCGAGGAACGCCCCGGCCATGCAGTCGGCCTGCAACTCCTGCTGGATGGTGAAGGAGTAGCGGATGCCCAGCCGGGTCTGGATGCCGTGTGCGTACTCGTGGCCGAGCAGGTAGAACACGAACGCGTCACCGATCTGCCGGAAGGCACCGAAGGACCAGTTGATGTCGTACGCGATGAAGTCGCTGACGGTGCAGTAGACCGCGTTGTTGCGGGGCACCTCCTGGCCACCGCAGGAGACCTCACCATCACGCTGGTACGGGATGACCCGCCGGATCGGCCGGAAGGACCGCCCCGCCGCCTTGAACTGCTCCGCCCAGTACACCTCGGAGAGTCGCTGCGCGTCGGCCATGTCCTGCCGGAACTCCTCCACCGTGTCGGTGCCGTCGGCCCGGGTCACCTCGCCGGTGGGGGTGGCCGGTTCCCGCTGCCCGGTCGGGTCGGCCGACCCGCCCACCGGCTCCACCATGCAGGCGGCCGCCGCCACCAGTGCCACCGCCAGGCCGGCGAGCCTCCCCCGGCGTCGCCCTCGCCCACCTGCCGTCACCCTGTTCCTCCCAGCTCGGCGTCGTCCGACCAGTACCCCGACGGTACGACCGTCACGCCCGTTGCCGTCAGGTACGCCTTACCGCCCCGTCCGGTTCAGTCGACCGGCTCCACGAGCCGACGCCGATCGCCCACCGGACCGCTGACGGCGGACCGCCGGTAGTCGGGGCGGGCTCAGGCGAAGAGGGTGTGGTACGCGTTCAGGGCCGGTTGGCCGCCCAGGTGGGCGTAGAGGACGTTGGCGTCGGCGGGGATGTCCCGGGTACGGACGAGGTCGATCAGTCCGGCCATCGACTTGCCCTCGTACACCGGGTCGATGATCATGCCTTCCAGCTCGCCGGTGAGCCGGATGGCGTCCAGGGTGGACTGCACCGGGATTCCGTACCGGTCCCCCGCCCAGCCCGCCAGGACGGTGATCTCGTCGTCGCGCAGGTCCCGCCGCAGGCCGATGAGCTCGGCGGTGTTGCGGGCGATCTTCTCCACCTGGGCCCGGGTCTCGTCGAGCTTCGCCGAGGCGTCGATGCCGATCACCCGGCGGGGCCGGTCCTGGCCGGCGAAACCGGCGATCATCCCCGCCTGGGTGCTGCCGGTGACGCTGCACACCACGATCGTGTCGAAGAAGACGCCCAGCTCCCGCTCCTGCTGCCGGACCTCCTCGGCCCAGTTGGCGAAACCGAGCCCGCCCAGCGGGTGGTCGGACGCCCCGGCGGGGATCGCGTACGGCACGCCGCCGCGGGCCCGGACCTCCTCCACCGCCCGTTGCCAGCTCTCTTTGATGCCGATGCCGAACCCGTCCCGCCCGAGGCGCACCTCGGCACCCATGACCCGCGACAGCAGGATGTTGCCGACCTTGTCGTTGACCGGGTCGGGCCAGTCCACCCAGCTCTCCTGCACCAGGACGGCCTTCAGGCCGGCGCGGGCCGCCACGGCGGCCACCTGCCGGGTGTGGTTGGACTGCACGCCGCCGATGCTGACCAGGGTGTCCGCGCCGCGCGCGAGGGCGTCGGGCAGCAGGTACTCCAGCTTGCGGGTCTTGTTCCCGCCGAAGGCGAGTCCACTGTTGCAATCCTCCCGTTTGGCCCAGATCCGGGCACCGCCCAGGTAGCGGCTCAGCCGGTCCAACGGGTGGATCGGGCTGGGACCGAAGAGCAACGGGTAACGGTCGAACTCGGCAAGAGACATGCAATATATTGCACGTTGCATTCATCTGGGTGTCAAGGTTCCCGCGCGACCCGTCGCCGCCCGGCACTACGGGACGGGGGCGTGACGTCGTCGACGTCACGCCCCCGATCATCGGATATAACCGCAGGTCAGCAGGTGTTCAACATGCTGTTCAACGCGGACTTCTCGGCGCTGTCGACGGTCAGGCCGTAGTACCACTTCACCTGGATCCAGGCCCGCGCGTAGGTGCAGTGGAAGGCGGTGCGCGGCGGCTTCCAGGCAGCCGGGTCCTTGTCACCCTTGGACGAGTTGATGCTGCCGGTCACCGCCCACAGTTCCGGGCCACCCAGGTCGTTGGCGTACGTCTGACGCCGCGCCGTGGTCCAGGCCCACGCTCCGGACCGCCACGCCTCGGCGAGCGGCACCACGTGGTCGATGGAGATGTCGGACGCGTTCGTCCGGGTCACCCCGTCGTACGGGCTGTACCAGGACCCGGACGTCGGAGAACAGTTGGAGCCGACGACGACGTTGCTGCCGTCGCGCTTGAGCACCTGCTCCCGGGTGTTGCAGGTGCCGGTGATGGTGATCCAGTGCGGGAACAGGTCCCGACGGTAGCTGGACTGGTGGGACTCGGCCGCGACGGTGAGCGAGTTCAGCCGGCTCACCGCAGTGCTGTACGAGGGGATGTTGGGCGGCGTGGCGTGTGCCGCCGGCGGGACGAGTACGACGGACAGGACGACGGCGATCACCGAGACGATGGCGACCTTGCGTAGGTGAGCCACGGGGCGACTCCTGACTGTCTCCTGCCACGGCGGGTGGGGGAACCCGACTTGGGGGCGCGGCAGGGACACGGGCATTCTCGCAAACATCGCGATCAATAGATGTCGTCGCGCCGAAAGCCCGGTGAAAGTCACGTGACGGCCCCTCCGACGCACGGCCGTGGCGCGGGTGGCGCCGGGTTCACCGCCCGCCCGCTGGTGTCACGACGGCGGCGGGCGGGGTCGAGGAGGTGTACCACCGCCGCCGGAGTCGTCGAGCCGCCGCCGACGGTCCGCACCGTCGGCGGCGGCGACCTACTCAGGCGCCCACGTACGCGGCGAGGTGCTCGCCGGTGAGGGTGGACCGGGCGGCGACGAGATCGGCCGGAGTGCCCTCGAAGACGATCCGGCCGCCGTCGTGGCCGGCGCCCGGCCCCAGGTCGATGATCCAGTCGGCGTGTGCCATGACCGCCTGGTGGTGCTCGATCACGATGACCGACTTGCCCGCGTCGACCAGCCGGTCGAGCAGGCCGAGCAGGTGCTCGACGTCGGCGAGGTGCAACCCGGTGGTCGGCTCGTCGAGCACGTAGATCCCGCCCTGCTCGCCCATGTGGGTGGCCAGCTTGAGCCGCTGCCGCTCGCCACCGGAGAGGGTGGTGAGCGGCTGGCCGAGGCTGAGGTAGCCGAGCCCGACCTCGGAGAGCCGGTGGAGGATGCGGTGCGCGGCGGGGGTACGGGCCTCGCCGGAGGCGAAGAACTCCGCCGCCTCGCCGACCGGCATCGCGAGCACCTCGGCGATGTTCCGGCCGCCGAAGTGGTACTCCAGCACGGATGCCTGGAACCGCTTGCCCTCGCACTCCTCGCACACCGTGGCCACCCCGGCCATCATCGCCAGGTCGGTGTAGATGACGCCGGCGCCGTTGCAGGTGGGGCACGCCCCCTCGGAGTTGGCGCTGAACAGCGCCGGCTTCACACCGTTGGCCTTCGCGAACGCCTTACGGATCGGGTCGAGCAGCCCGGTGTACGTCGCCGGGTTGCTCCGCCGCGAGCCACGGATCGCGCCCTGGTCGATCGCCACCACCCCGGCGTCCGACGGGATCGACCCGTGCACCAGGGAACTCTTGCCCGAACCGGCGACGCCGGTGACCACGACGAGCACCCCGAGTGGAATGTCGACGTCGACGTCGCGCAGGTTGTGCGTCGACGCCTTCCTGATCGGCAGGTGTCCGGTGGGCGTACGCACCGACTTCTTGAGGGTGGCCCGGTCGTCGAGGTGCCGGCCGGTGAGGGTGCCGCTGGCCCGCAGCCCTTCGACGGTGCCCTCGAAACAGACGGTGCCACCCGCCGTGCCGGCCCCGGGGCCGAGGTCGACGACGTGGTCGGCGATGGCGATCGTCTCCGGCTTGTGCTCCACGACGAGCACGGTGTTGCCCTTGTCCCGCAGCCGCAGCAGCAGGCGGTTCATCTGCTGGATGTCGTGCGGGTGCAGCCCGATGGTGGGCTCGTCGAAGACGTAGGTGACGTCGGTCAGCGACGAACCGAGGTGGCGGATCATCTTGGTGCGTTGCGCCTCGCCGCCGGAGAGCGTCCCGGACGGCCGGTCCAGGCTGAGGTAGCCGAGCCCGATCTCGACGAAGGAGTCGAGGGTGTGCTGCAACGAGGCCAGCAGTGGCGCCACCGAGGGCTCACGCAGCCCGCGCACCCACTCGGCCAGATCGCTGATCTGCATCGCGCAGGCGTCGGCGATGCTGATGCCGTTGATCTTCGACGAGCGGGCCGCCGCACTCAGCCGGGTGCCGTCGCACTCGGGGCAGACGGTGAAGGTCACCGCCCGCTCCACGAAGGCGCGGATGTGCGGCTGCATCGCCTCGACGTCCTTGGACAGGAACGACTTCTGGATCTGCGGGATCAGCCCGGTGTAGGTCAGGTTCGTCCCGTCGATCTTGATCTTGGTCGGCTCCTTGTGGAGCAGGTCGTGCAGCTCCCGCTTGGTGTACTCGCGGATCGGCTTGTCCGGGTCGAAGAAGCCGCAGCCACGGTAGATCCGGCCGTACCAACCTTCCATGCTGTAACCGGGCACCGTGAGCGCGCTCTCGTTGAGCGACTTGCTGTCGTCGTACAACGCGGTCAGGTCGATGTCGGTCACCCGGCCGGTGCCCTCGCAACGCGGGCACATGCCACCGGTGATGCTGAAGCTGCGCCGTTCCTTCGTCGTGGTGCCGCCCCGTTCGATGGTCACCGCACCGGCGCCGCTGATCGAGGCGACGTTGAAGGAGAACGCCTGGGGGGAGCCGATGTGCGGCTGGCCGAGCCGACTGAACAGGATCCGCAGCATGGCGTTGGCGTCGGTGGCGGTGCCGACGGTGGACCGTGGGTTAGCCGCCATCCGCTCCTGGTCGACGATGATCGCGGTGGTCAGCCCGTCGAGGACGTCGACCTCCGGCCGCCCCAGCGTGGGCATGAAACCCTGGATGAACGCGCTGTACGTCTCGTTGATCAGCCGCTGCGACTCGGCCGCGATGGTGCTGAACACCAGCGAGCTCTTACCGGAGCCGGAGACCCCGGTGAACACGGTCAGCCGACGCTTCGGCAGCTCGACGGTGACGTCCTTGAGGTTGTTCTCGCGGGCGCCCTGCACCCGGATCAGATCGTGACTGTCCGCGGCGTGCCGCGCCGACGACTGGTTGTCCACGCTCATCGCACTTCCTGAATACGAATCATGTTGCCGGCGGCATCGCGGACGGCGCAGTCACGAACCCCGTACGGCTGGTCGGTCGGCTCCTGCACGATGTCGATGTCGGCGGCCTGGAGCCGCTCGAAGACACCGTCGACGTCGGGCGTGGCCAGCACGATCGAGGCGTAGGTGCCCTTCGCCATCATCTCGGTGATGGTGCGGCGCTCCTCGTCGGTCACGCCGGGGTCGGCCGCCGGTGGATGCAGCACGACGGAGGTGTCGGGCTGACCGGGCGGTCCGACGGTGATCCAGCGCATGCCCTGGAAGCCGACGTCGTTGCGGACCTCGAGACCGAGGAGATCCCGGTAGAAGGCCAGGGAGGCGTCCGGGTCGGTGTGCGGCAGGAAGCTGGCGTGAATGGTGAGGTTCATGACGGCCACGCTAACCAGGGACGCATCGGCACTGCTTCTCGATTCCTGATCGGTCTGGTCACCTGTTTCACCACGCAGGACGGGAGCCCTCTCGTGGCGCGCGCCGCGTCCCGGCGGTAGACGCTGGGCGGCACCCCGACCAGCTCGGTGAAGCGGGTGCTGAACGTGCCCAGCGACGAGCAGCCGACCGCGAAACAGACATCGGTGACGCTGAGGTCACCCCGGCGCAGCAACGCCATGGCGCGTTCGATGCGCCGGGTCATCAGGTAGCCGTACGGGGACTCACCGTAGGCCAGCCGGAACTGGCGGCTGAGGTGCCCGGCCGACATGTTGACCCCACGGGCGAGCGCCTCCACGTCCAGCGGCTGTGCGTACTCCCGGTCGATGCGGTCCCGCACGCGGCGCAGCCGCGCGAGATCGTCCAGTCTCTGTTCGGTGGATCTGCTGGTCACCCGCACGATCCTGCCACGCCGGTCCGACATGTCGTGACCTCGCCGGTCCACCGCGTCGCCCGCCGACCGGTCAGGGCAGCAGGATGACGTGCAGGGTGCGGGGGCCATGTACGCCCTCGACCCGGTCGAGTTCGATGTCGCTGGTGGCCGACGGGCCGCTGATCCAGGTCGATGGCCGGTGCGGGGTGAGGCGGGCCAGGGCCTGGGGCACGTCGGCGACCACCTGGGCGGTGCGGACCACGCAGACGTGCCGGTCCGGCAGGAGACTGAGCACGCGACGGCCCTGGTCGGGCGAGCCGTCGAGCACGACCGTGCCGGTGTCGGCGATGGCGACGGCGGCGGCGGTGACCACGGCGTCGGCGGCGGCGATCCGAGCGTTGTCCAGGTCGTCGTCGGGTAGGACGGTCACGGTCGACGGCAGCCAGGCCGACGGTAGCCCCGGCGGAACGACGACGGTCGCCGCAGCGGGCAGGATGCCGGCGATGGTGTCGGCGACGGCGGTGGCGGCGACCCGGTGCACCTGGGCGCGGTAGTCGGTCAGCCGATCGACCAGCCGCTCGATATCGACCACGCCGTCGCGCCGGTAGTCGCGTGGCACCTCGGTCAGCGCCGGTGCGGCGGGGCCGAGCGCGGCGCGGAGCCGGGCGAGGACCGTCTCCCGGGCGGTCACCGGTTCGCCCACCAGTCGCGGAAGGTCTGCGGCGGCGGATCGGGCAGGTCACGGCCGTCGGTCCAGCCGGACAGCGGCGGCGGCAGACCACGGCCGCGCCGTCCGGCGAGCCGGCTCAGCCGCGTCGCGCGCTGCGCCGCCGCGAACAGTGCCGGGCGGTCCATGGCGTACGCGGCGGCGGCCATCACGGCCGACTCCGCGTGCGGATGCGGCGCCCGGTCGCGCAGGTGCACCAACAGCTCCGGAATGTTGATCTTCACCGGGCAGGCGTCGTAGCAGGCCCCACAGAGCGACGAGGCGTACGGCAACGAGGCGTTGTCGGCCACCCCGGTCAGCTGCGGGGACAGCACCGCGCCGATCGGTCCCGGATACACCGACCCGTACGCGTGCCCGCCGGTGCGCTCGTAGACCGGGCACACGTTCAGGCACGCCGAGCAGCGGATGCAGTGCAACGCCTGCCGGCCCACCTCGTCGGCGAGCACCGCGCTGCGTCCGTTGTCCAGCAGCACCAGGTGAAACGCCTGCGGCCCGTCGCCCGGGGTGACCCCGGTCCACATCGAGGTGTACGGGTTCATCCGCTCCCCGGTCGAGGCCCGGGGCAGCAGTTGCAGGAACACCTCCAGGTCCCGCCAGGTCGGCACCACCTTCTCCACACCCATCACGGTGATCAACGTACGCGGCAGCGTCAGGCACATCCGACCGTTGCCCTCGGACTCCACCACCGCCAGCGTGCCGGTCTCCGCGACGGCGAAGTTCGCCCCGGAGACCGCCACCGGCGTGGACAGGAACGTCTGCCGCAGAAAGCGACGCGCCGCCGCCGCGAGGTCTGCCGGTTCGTCGGTCAACGCCGGGTCCACGCCCGGCATCGCGCGCAGGAAGATCTGGCGGATCTCGGCCCGGTTGCGGTGGATCGCCGGCACCAGGATGTGACTCGGCCGGTCGTCGCCCAGCTGCACGATGAGCTCGGCGAGGTCGGTCTCCACCGGCGCGATGCCGGCCGCTTCGAGGGCCTCGTTGAGGCCGATCTCCTGCGTCGCCATCGACTTGACCTTGATCACCCGGTCGCTGCCGGTGTCGCGCACCAGGTCGACGACGATCGCGTTCGCCTCGTGGGCGTCGGCGGCCCAGTGCACCACTCCACCGGCCTGCGTCACCCGCTGCTCAAGCTGTTCCAGCAGCTCCGGTAGCCGGGCCATGACGTCGGTCTTGATCGCCGACCCGGCCGCCCGCAACCGCTCCCAGTCCGGCACCTCGTCGATCACCGCGGCCGACTTCGCCCGGATCGTCGCGGTGGCGTGCCCGAGGTTGCGGCGCAACTGCGCATCGGCCAGCGCCCGTCGGGCGGCGACCGGGAAGGGCTCCGCGCCCCGCAGGTGCCCGACGCCGGTCGGCGCGGTCGTCGGCATGCCGAGGAAGGTCCGCGTCACGACCGCACCACCAGCTCTGCCCGCTCACCCATGGTGTCGTCCCGCTCGGTCGAGGCCAGGATCTCCGCCAGATGCACCGTCCGGACTCCGCTGCGCAGCCGGGACAACCCACCACCGATGTGCATCAGGCAAGACGAGTCACCCGCCGTGCAGACCTCCGCGCCGGTGGAGAGCACGTGACGCATCTTGTCCGCCAGCATCGCCGTCGACGTGTCCGCGTTCTTCACCGCGAACGTCCCCCCGAACCCGCAGCACTGCTCCGCCGCCGGCAACTCCACCAGATCCAGCCCACGCACCTCGCGCAGCAACCGCAGCGGCCGGTCGGCCACCCGCAGCATGCGCAGCGAGTGACAGGTCGGATGGTAGGTCACCCGATGCGGGAAGTACGCGCCGACGTCGGTCACCCCGAGCACGTCCACCAGCAACTCGGACAGCTCGTACGTCCGCCCCGCCACCGACTCCGCCCACGCGGCCAACCGGACGTCACCGGCGCGCCGCGCCACCGTCGCGTGCTGGTGGCGGACCGACCCGACGCACGATCCCGAGGGGGCCACGATCACGTCGTACGGGTCGAAGACCCGGGTGTGTCGGCGTACCAGCGGCAGCGCCTGCGCCTGGTAACCGGTGTTGACGTGCATCTGCCCACAGCACGTCTGCCCCGGCGGGAACGCCACCTCGTGCCCCAACCGCTCCAGCAACCGCACCGTCGCCTTCGCCGCCTCGGGAAACAGGGTGTCCGCCAGGCACGTCACGAACAACGCGATCCGCACGTCAACCCTCCGTCGACACCGTCACGGAACCACCGTCGGGCCGGTGGCGCAGGATCCGCTGAGTCTGCCGTACCGCAGGCCGCGACACCACCGGACCGGGCCGCCGAGGTCACCGACCGCGCGCCGTCACCAGGCCGGACTCGTACGCGATGACCACGAGCTGTGCTCGGTCACGGACCTGGAGTTTCGTCATCGCCCGGTTGATGTGGGTCTTCGCGGTCAGCGGGCTGATCACCAGGCGTTCGGCGATCTGGTCGTTGGACAGGCCCTGCGCGAGGAGGGCGACCGTCTCCCGCTCCCGGTTGGTCAACTCCTTCAGCCGCGCGCCGGCCGGCGTCCGCGGTGGCTCGGTGACGTACCGGTCGATCAGCTTGCGGGTGATCGACGGTGCGAGCAGGGCGTCGCCGCGCGCGGCCACCCGCACGGCGTGCACGAGATCCGCCGGTTCGATGTCCTTGACGAGGAAGCCGGCGGCACCGGCACGCAACGCGTGGAACACGTGTTCGTCGAGGCCGTAGTTGGTCAGGATGACCACGTGTACGCCGGCCAGGGCGGGATCCGCGGCGATGCGCCGGGTCGTCTCGATGCCGTCCATGACCGGCATCTGGATGTCGACCAGCGCGATGTCGGGCAGGTGTTCCCGGGCCAGGGCCAGCGCCTGCTCGCCGTCGGCGGCCTCGGCCACCACCTCGATGTCGTCCTCGATGTCGAGCAACGCGCGGAATCCGCTGCGCAGCAGCGGTTGGTCGTCGACCAGCAGCACGCGGATCATGGCGTCGCCCCCACCGGAAGCTCGGCGTGCACGGTGAACCCGCCCCCGTCGCGGGCCTCGGCGTGCAACAGGCCCCCGAGGGCGGCGACCCGTTCCCGCATGCCGAGCAGCCCGACGCCGGGTGCGGTCGAGCCGCCCGGCACGGCCTCGCCGTCGTCGTCGACCCGGATCGCGACGGCATCCGGCCGGTAGTCGATCCGCACCGACGCCGAGGCGGTGGAGGCGTGTCGGGTGATGTTGGTCAGCGCCTCCTGCACGATGCGGTAGGCGGCGAGGTGCACGGCCTCCGGCACGTCGGGTCGTTGTCCGTCGATGGTCAACGTCGCGTCCACACCGGCCAGCCGGGCCCGCCGCACCAGGTCCGGAAGCTGGTCGAGCCCGGGCGAGGTGGTGGTCCCGTCGGCGCGCAGCGCCTCCAGGGTCGCGCGCAGTTCCCGGGTCGCCGCACGGCTGGCCTCCCGGATGGCCACCAGCGCCTCCGGCACCGGCTCACCGCGTCTGCCGGCCAGGTGCACCGCGACCTCGGCCTGCACCTTGATGATCGAGATCTGGTGGGTGAGGGAGTCGTGCAGTTCCCGGGCGATGCGCAGCCGCTCCTCGTCGGCGCGGCGCAGCGCCGTCTCCTCGCGGGTGCGCTCGGCCTCCTCCGCGCGTCGCTCAGCCTGCCGTAACGCCTCACCGGCGGCACCGGCGGCGACCAGCCAGGCCACTTCGAGCGCGTCGCGGGCCTGGGCGAGCGCCTCGCCGACCGGCGGCGTCGGCGGTAGGGCCAGGGCGGCGAGCGGAAGGGAGACCAGCATCGCGACAGCCGCCACGACGGTGACCGCGCGGTGCCCCGCGCGGACGGCCGCGTACACCGCGAACAGGAACGCCACAGCGGGCACCTCGATGCCGGCTGCCTGGTAACCCACCGCGCACACGCCGGTGACGACCAGCACCGCCACCGGAGCCCGTCGGCGGGCGACCAACGCCAGGCCGCCGGTGACCACACAGGCGTAACCGAACAGGCCGACCGCCGTGGTGGGCGGCGCCGCGGACAGCCCGGCGACGAGCAGCACCGCCGTCACGCCGACGGCGATCACCCAGTCCCGGACCGCCGCAAGCCGCAGAATCCGCCCGCACCGCTCACCCATGCGCGCACCCTAACCGGCAAACCCCGACCGGTGACTCATGCGCACGGACGACTGGGCACCTACCACGTACGCGGTAGCGCGGCGGCGGCCACCACGCACGCGGTAGCCGGGCGCGCCGGGCGCGGCAGGAGAAAGTGCCTACGTGGGCCGGATGACCATCGGTGCGCCCGCGAGCAGGATCGGAGACCTCTCACCAGCCGACGTGACCACAGAGGAGACACCATGACGCTCGTCCGGCTCGTGCTCGACGCCGCCCTGGCCGCACCGTCCGGTGCGGTCGGACTCGCCGTACCGGTGGCCGACCGGATCACCACCTACCCGATCGCCGCCGAGGCCATGAGCGCCGGTCGGGTCGGATCATCGGTGGCCGCCCTGATCGCGCTCGCGGGTGTGGTCATCGGCGGGTCGGCACTCGTCCGTGCCCGCACCGGCGCGGCGCGGCGCGGCATGGTCGCCCTCGCCGCGGGGGCGGTCGGCCTGGCGCTCGGCGGTCTGGTCGTGGTCACCTCGGACAGCGGCATAGGCACCGGCAACGGCCGGGGTGGCGGTTACGTGGCGCTGGTGCTGGGGTTGGTCGCCGTGGTCGTCGGTGGCCTCGTGCTGGGGCGCACACGACGCGGCGGCTGAGCGAGCCCGGCTCGACTCGCCGCACGGTGACGGGCCGGCCCGCGAGGGAACCGGCCCGTCACCGTGTCGCGATGGTGGTGGGGCACCGGCCCGAGCCGGCACCCCACCGCTGTGTTCACCAGATCAGCCGGCGGAACAGGTTGCCGTCGGTGTGGTGTTGTTGCCGTTCTTGTAGAGCGTGATGCCGAAGTTGTTGCCGTTTCCGTTCGGCCGGGCGGTGAGCGTGCCGCTGTTGCCGCTGATCGTGGCGTTCCAGCTGTTCTGCAGGCTCTGGCCACCGTTGGTGCGGATGGTGACGGTCCAGTTGTTGCTGCCGCTGACCGAGAAGGTCGTGTTGAACCGGTCGTTCCAGTCCTCGGCGCGGTTCACGCTGACCGAGCAGCCACCGTTGCCGGGCGGCGGGGTGGTGGGGTTGCCCGGGTTGGTCGGGCCGGGGCCCGGGTCCGAGCTGCCGCCCTCGCGCAGGGTGATGTCCGAGCTGCCCTGGCTCTGGTAACCCTCGGTCGCCATGATCTGGTAGTAGTGGTTACCCAGGTTCAACCCGACCCGGGCCCAGGCGTCGAAGTGGTTCGCGGTGGTGATGGTGCCACTGCTGCGCTTCTGCTGCCGGACGCTCCAGTACTGGTAGAACGTCGCGGTACCGTCGATCGACGGCTGGTTCACCCGCTGGCTACGCAGGATGTCGTAGGTGCCACCATCGGTGGTCACGCTGCCCAGCCGGGTCGCGCCACTGCTCGGGTTGTAGCTACCGAAGTTCTCGACGATGTAGTACTCGACCAGCGGGTTACGGGTCCAGCCGTACAACGCCAGGTAGCTGTTGTTGTTACCCGGGTTGTAGCTACCCGAGTAGCTGATCGTACGGCGCGTGCCAGGGTTCCAGCCCTTGCCGCCGACCCAGTTGTTCGTGCTCCTGCTCCACGAGCTGCTGTAACGACCGTTCTCGCGCAACACCATGCAGGCGTCGCCGCTGTCCTTCCAGAACGAGAAGAAGAACCCGTTGTGGGTACCCTCCGTGTTCGAACAGACCTGACGGTCAGCCTCAGCCTGAGCCGGGCTGGCCACGATAGCGGTGGTCGCCAGCACGGCGGCGAAGGCAGCGGCAGCCAGCATCCTGACGCGGCCGCGGCGGCGACTTCGTGGTGGGCCGGGGACGTTGTTCATGCTTCCTCCTCATGACGGCTGGCCGACGGCCAGCAGTGCGCTACGCATCGGCCGCCCCGGTGGCTGGGCAGCCACCGTCGACTGTCGACGTCGTACCGGGTGGTGGTGTTGCGTCGGTCGTCTCGCGGATGACCGGCGAAGCAGGTAGCGGTCATCGACGTTCATCTCTGGATGCGTCGATGGCCAACAGTATTGGCACGGGTCCACCGAACCGTCAACAACTTCCGGAAATACTCCCGAAACCTGGCCTTGACCACCGTCGAGGCGAAGGAATACGTTGACGTTGGCCGGTAAGACCACGGTGGCGGGTCGCCCCAGGTCACCGTCACGACGCCCTGCGCCAGGTCAGGGCAGCTGTCCAGCGAAAGTTCCAGATACCTTCCGGATACTCGCCGACCTCGATCGCCTACTGCCCGTGAAACCTAGCCGCGTCCAGCGTCGACGGTGAGCTGGTTGGTCAGCACCACCAGGAGCTCGAAGCGGGCCGCCGGGTCGTCCAGGTCGGCACCGTACAACTCGCGCAGCCGCTTGAGGCGGTAGCTGACCGTCTGCGGATGGACGAACAACTCGGTGGCGACCTCGGCACGCGACCCCCAGTGCCGCAGCCAGGCGTGGAGCGTCGCCAGCAGGTTCTCCCGCTGGGCCGGGCGCAGCCGCGCCAGCGGTGCGAGGCGGCGGGCGGTGAGCACCGCCAACGCCCGTTGCTCACCGCGTAGGGTCAACGTGACCAGGTGGTCGTCGACGAAGACCGGGGCGGCGCGGGGGCCGACCAGTCCGGCGGTCAACTCGGCGAGCCGGACGGCCGCCGGCACCTGGGGCCAGCCCAGTTCCGGGCCGACCACCGCCCGCCGCCCGGCCAGCGCCTCGGTCAGGGCGACCCGCGCCGCCCGGGGGCCGGAGCGCAGCAGCAGCACGGCGTCGCGTCCACGTTCGACGACCAGCCCGTCCGGGCCGTACCGGAACCGCACGTCGCGGGCCTGGTCCAGGGGCAGCAGCACGGGCACCACCGCGTCCAGGTCGGGCCAACCGATCCGGGCCGCCGCGGACTCGACGGCGCTGGGCATGCCGTCGCCACGCAGCAGCAGTTCGGCCAGTTGGCGCCGCCGGTCGACCTCCCCGGCCTGCTCACGCAGTTGCAGCGCGTACCCGTCGGTGCTCGCCGCCGCCAGTTCGGCGACGTACGCGCTGACCGCGTCGGAGAGGTCGATCAACTCCTCCGGATCGAGCGGGCGCAGCCGGGCCAGTGACTGCGACGCCGTACGCAGCAACAGCCGGGCCGCCGTCCGCAGCGCGGTCAGCAGTGCCTCCGGCCCCCGGTCCTCGCGTGCCTCGGCGGCGCCCAATCCGACGAAGACCTCCCGGACCCGGGGCGGCAGCGCCGGTTCCCCGGTGCCGACCAGGTCGAGGAAGCGGTCGAGCGCCACCTGCACCGCAGTGCGTACGTCCCGGGCGAACTTGTCGTCGGCGATGTCGGCGAAGGCGGGGGTGGCCTCGGTGACGGCGGCCGCCACGGCGGCGACGGTGGCCGGCAGGTGCGGGCGCATCGCGGCGGCCAGATCGGCGGGCAGGTGTCGCCACGGCGTCGTGGAGACGGGCGCGCTCACCCGACGATTTTGTCACGCCGGGATAAGAGGGGTGGACATTCTCGCTGCCGGTGGGACGGTGTCCCGATCGGGACGCCCACGCGACGATGAACCCGACCGGCCGCGCACCGCCTGGCGGCCGGCGACCCGACGGAGGAGACCGCCGTGCAGCACCGCCTGTCCCGCCAGCACGTCGTCGACATGTGCCGCACCATGCTCGCCCGGGGCTACCTCAAGGCCACCGAGGGCAACGTCTCGGTCCGGGTGCCCGGTCACCGGCTGTACGCGGTCACTCCGAGCAACTACGACTACGACCGGATGCGCGTCGAGGACGTCTGCCTCGTGGACTTCGACGGCCGGCACGTGCCCGACGACTCCGGTGTCGGGCTGAAGCCGTCCATCGAGTGCGGGATGCACGCCAACATCTACCGGGAGCGGCCGGACGTCAACGCGATCGTGCACACCCACCAGCCGTACGCCTCGGCGCTGGCCTTCCTGCGCAAGCCGATCCCGGCGCTCACCGACGAGCAGGTGCGCTTCCTGGGCCGCCAGGTGGCCATCATCGACTACGCCCCGTCGGGCACCGGGTTCCTGGCCCGCAACGTGCAGAAGAAGGTGGCCAGCGGGGACAACGCCTTCATCATCGCCAACCACGGGGTGGTCGCCGTCGGCACCGACCCCGACCGGGCGGTGTTCAACATGGCCCTGCTGGAGAAGGTGTCCATCGCCTATCTGCTGGCGCTGACCAGCGAGGCGGGCAAGGTCCACACCATCCCGACCACGATCCGGGAGATCGCCTTCAGCAAGCTGCGAGCCGACGAGAAGCGGATCGCCGCCCAGCTCACCGAGGCGGTCGAGCCGGTGCGGGTACCCGCCGACGAGGAACTGCCCAGCGCCGACGCGGTCGCCGCCGAGATCGCCGCCGACCGGGCGGCGGGCACCCCGGCGGCCCCGACCGAAACGACCGGGACGGTGTCGGACGGGGCCGGCGGCACGCCGGGCGCGGAGTCGGCCCGGCTCGGGTACGCGATCAGCGCGTACCCCGACGTGGACGACGTGATGCGTCGACTCAAGGCGCTGACCGCCCAACCGGTACGCGGACTGCGCCACGACGCGATGCTCGACGTGTTGAACTACTTCGACACCAAGTGCCGGGCCAGCAAGGAGATCACCGACCGGGCCAAGCGTCGGATCCCCGGCGGGGTGCAGCACAACCTGGCGTTCAACCACCCGTTCCCGCTGGCCATCGACCGGGCCGACGGCGCGTACCTGGTGGACCGGGACGGCAACACCTACATCGACTTCCTCCAGGCCGGCGGGCCGACGATCCTGGGCAGCAACTACGGCCCGGTCAACGAGCGGGTCGCCGAGGTGATCCGCGACTGCGGCCCGGTGACCGGCCTGTTCCACGAGTACGAACTCAAACTCGCCGAGATCATCCACCGGTTCATGCCGCACGTGGAGATGTACCGGTCGCTGGGCTCGGGCACCGAGGCGGTGATGGCCGCCGTCCGCGGCGCCCGCGCCTTCACCGGCAAGAAGATGGTGATCAAGGTCGGCGGCGCCTATCACGGCTGGTCCGACACGATGGTCTACGGGCTGCGGGTGCCGGGCACCTACCGGATGAACGCCAAGGGCATCCCGTTCGGGGCGACGGCCCGCACCCGGGAAGCCTTCCCGCACGACCTCGGGCAGCTCAAGCGCAAGCTGATCGAGAACCGGCTGCGCGGCGGCACCGCCGCGGTGGTGGTCGAACCGGTCGGCCCGGAGTCCGGCACCCGGCCCGCGCCACGGGACTTCAACGCCCGTGTCCGCGAGCTGTGCGACGAGTTCGGCGCGCTGCTGATCTTCGACGAGGTGGTCACCGGATTCCGGCTCGGGCTCGGCGGCGCCGCCGGCTACTTCGGTGTCACCCCCGACCTGACCGTGCTGGGCAAGGCCGTCTCCGGCGGCTACCCGATGGCCGGTGGTGTCGGCGGGCGGGCCGACGTGATGGCGGTCTTCGGATCCGGGTTGGACGGTAGGAGCGGGGCGCACATCCAGGTCGGCGGCACGCTGTCGGCCAACCCGCTGTCCTGCGCGGCCGGCTACTTCGCCATCGAGGAGATGGCCCGCACCAACGCCCCGGTGATCGCCGGCCGGGCCGGTGACCGGCTGACCCGGGGCCTGCAACGACTGATCGACTCCTACGGGTTGCCGTACGTGGCGTACAACCAGGGCTCCATCGTGCACCTGGAGTGCAGCGGCGTGATGTTGTTGGACATGCGCAACCCGGTGAAGCTGCTCCGGGAGAACAAGGCCCGCAAGCGGCTGATGGAGCAGATGGGTGCCGCCTACACCGCACACGGTGTGATCACCCTGGCCGGCTCGCGGATGTACACGTCGATGGCCGACACCGACGAGGTCATCGACGACGCCCTCAGCCGATTCGACCAGGTCTTCGCGCTGGTCGAGGGGGTCTGAGCGGTGGCCGCCAGCCCGCCGCAGGTCTTCGCGATCGACCTGGGCACCTCGGCGCTGAAGGCCGCGCTGGTCGCCGCCGACGGCACGGTCACCGGCTGGGCCGAGCGGCCGGTCCCACTGCGGGTGCTGCCCGGCGGCGGCGCCGAACAGGACCCGCTCGACTGGTGGGCGGCGCTCGGGGAGGTCGCCGCCGACCTGGGTCGGGACCACCCCGACCAGATGCGGGCGGTGACCACGGTCTGCGCCTCCACCCAGGGTGAGGGGACGATCGCGGTGGACCGCGACGGCGCGCCGCTGACCCCGTGCATCAGCTGGCTCGACATGCGCGGCGCGCCGCACCTGCGACGGCAGTTCGGCGGCTTTCCCGCGTACCAGGGGATGTCGGTGCGCCGGATCGCCCGGTGGCTGCGGCTGACCGGCGGAATGCCCTCCCCCACCGGCAAGGACCCCGCCGCTCACATGCTGTTCGTCCGCGACACCCGGCCGCAGGTGTACGCGCGGACCGCGACGTTCCTCAACGTGCTCGACTGGATCAACCTGAGGCTCACCGGACGTACGGTGGCCACCGTCGACTCGATCCTGACCTCGTGGGTGACCGACAACCGGCGGCCCGGCGACATCCGCTACTCCCCCGCGCTGGTCGCCGACTGCGGCATCGACGCGGACCGGCTGCCGCCCATCGTCGCCTGCACCGAGGTGATCGGCACCCTGACGCCGTCCGCCGCCACCCACCTGGGCCTGCCCGCGACGGTGCGGGTGGTCGCCGGGTCGATCGACAACACCGCGGCGGCGATCGGGGCCGGCACCACCGGGGACAACGAGCCGCACCTGTACGTCGGGACCTCCTCCTGGATAGCCGCCCACGTGCCCCGGAAGAAGACCGACGTCACCGCCGGCATCGCCGCCGTGCCCTGCGCCATCGGCGACCGCTACCTGATGACCGCCCTCCAGGCCACCGCCGGGGCCAACCTCACCTGGCTCCGGGACAAGATCGTGGAGTACGACGATCCGTTGCTCGGCGCCGGTCGACTCAGCCGCGACGAGGGAACGATCTTCGACGCCTTCGACGCGATCATCCCTACGGTGCCGCCGGGCGCGAACGGTGTGCTCTACACCCCCTGGCTCTACGGTGAACGCGCGCCGGTGGACGACGCGACCCTGCGCGCCGGGTTCCTCAACATCTCCCTCGACACCAACCGCTCGGACCTGTTGCGGGCGGTCTTCGAAGGGGTCGCGTTCAACACCCGCTGGCTGCTCGGCGCGGTGAACCGGTTCCTCGGCGCGCCGGTGACCTCGATGGCCGTCACCGGCGGCGGGGCGCTGTCGGACTCGTGGTGTCAGATCTTCGCCGACGTGCTCGGTGTCGAGATCCGTCGGGATGCCCGACCGCTGGCGGTCAACGCCCGGGGCGCGGGTTGGATCGGCGCGGTCGGCACCGGGCAGCTCAGCTTCGCCGACATCCCGGGGCTGATGCGTACCGACCGGGTCTTCGCACCGGACCCGGCGCACCGCGCCCGCTACGACGAGATCTTCGGCGTCTACCGGCAGGCGCACCGCCGGCTCGCCCCGCTGTACCGGCGGCTCAACCGCAGCTGACGATGCTCCCGAAAGTTTCGGTAGCCATCGACGATGGCTTTTATCCAGTTGTCGATGCGAGGCTAGGAGGTCGGCGACGGAGATCGGCAGGAGGATACGTGCAGGCGATACGTCGAGGTCTTGTCGGAACGCCGTCCGCCGACCCGCAAACCGGTCCGGAACCAGAGGAAACGGAAGCTCCGCCGCGCGACGGGAAAACGTGGTTCACCAAGGCGGCTCGGCTGCTGCGTCACGAGTGGACGGTGGCGAGCTTCGCGGGTCTGCTGCTGGCCGTCGTGCTCACCTGGCCGACGTTGCGGCATCCGTGGACCACCATTCCGGGTGACATCGGCGATCCCACGTTGCAGGCGTGGCAGGTCGCCTGGGGCGGGCACGCCCTGGCCACCAACCCGCTCGGCCTCTGGCACTCCAACACCTTCTTTCCGGAGCTGTACACGTTCGCCTACACCGACAACCTGATCGGCTACGCGCCGGCCGGATTGTTCGGCAACGGCATGGAAGCGGCGGTGTTCCGCTACAACCTGCTCTACGTCCTGGCCCACGCGCTCGCCTTCGTCGGGGCGTACGCGCTGGTGCGCCAGCTGGGTGGGATCAGGACGGCGGCGGCCGTGGCGGGCGTCGCCTGGGCCTTCGCTCCGTGGCGGCTCGCCCACAGCGGCCACCTGAACATCCTCTCCATCGGCGGCATCGCGCTGTGCCTGGCGATGCTGGCTCGCGGTCACGGCTGGTCCCTGCGCGAGGGTCACCGGCCCGCGCTGCACCGTCCGGGATGGATCGTGGCCGGGTGGCTGGTCGCGGCGTGGCAGCTGACCCTCGGTTTCGCCGTCGGCCTGCCGCTGGTGTACTTCCTGGCCGGTACCGTGCTGGTGGTCCTCGTGGCGGTGGGGTGGACCCGGTGGCGCACCGGCCGGTGGCTCCTGGGCCGCCGGGTGGTGTTGGCCAACCTGGTCGGCGGCGTCGTCTTCAGTGTGGTGTGCGTCTGGTTGGGGACCGCCTTCCTGCGGGTGGTCGAGTTGAATCCGCAGGCGCGCCGAGACCTGGCCTGGACGCAGATGTTCTCCCCGCCGCTGCGCGGCTACTTCGTCGCGCCCGCCGACTCGTGGCTGTGGGGCGACTACTTCGAGGCCGCCCGCGCCCAGTTGTCGTGGCCACCGGAGATGGCGCTGCTGCCCGGCGTCACGCTGATCGTGCTGGCCGCGGCCGGGCTGAGCTACTCGGCGTTCCGGGTCCGCCACCGGGTGGTGCTCGGGCTCGGCGTGCTGGTCACCGGTGCGCTCGGCCTGGGCAGCAACCTCGTCGGCGAGGGCGACCCGGGATACCTGACGCTGTCGCGGGTGCTCCCCGGCTGGGAGGCGCTGCGCACCCCGGGGCGGCTCATGGTGTGGATCAGCCTGCTGCTCGCCATCCTGGCGGCCGGAGCGATCACCGAGTTCGGTCGGCAGCTTCCCAGCCTCCGGTGGCCGAGGATCGTCGGCCGGGTCCTGCTGGTGATCCCGCTGCTGCTGGTGCTGGTCGAAGGGGTCAACCGCACCCCCCACCCCGACGTGCCGACCGCCCCGGCGGCGATGCGCTCCGCCGCCGAGCCCATGCTGATCCTGCCCAGCGACGGGGTGACCGAGGCCCACATCATGCTCTGGTCCACCGACGGGTTCCCCCGCGTCGTCAACGGTCACATCACCTTCGTACCGACCAGTCAGGAGCAGATCCGCGCGGCCAGCGCGACCTTCCCCGACCAGGGCAGCGTGGCGTTCCTGCGGCAGGCGGGCATCCGGTCGGTGGTGGTCCTGCCGCACCTGCTCGCCGGTACGCCCTGGGACGGCGTCGCCACCCGACCCTTCGACGGCCTCGGCATCACCCGGGAGGAGGTCGACGGCGCGCTGGTGTACCACCTAGGCTGAGGCGGGACCCGGCGGTCGGCGCGCCTGCTCACTCCCGGGGAGCGCCCATGGGTTCGCGGACGAGGCTGCCGTCGATGTAGCAGTAACGCCAGTCCTCACCCTCCTCCAGCGACCGGATCAGCGGGTGGCCGGTCTGTCGATAGTGCTCCTCCGCGTGGTTGTTGACCGAGTCGCTGCAACAGCCGACCGCCCCACAGGTCAGACACATCCGCAGTTGCACCCAGTCGTCGCCGCTCTCCACGCACCGCGGGCACGCCTCGGCGTCGGACTCGGTGATGTAGACCCGGTCGAGGTGGGTGCAGGCGGTGCTCATCGTCTCCTCGCGCACGTACCGCCAGCCGCCGTGCAGCAGCCGGTCCGGAATGACCCGGGCCAGGTAACGCGAGTTCGCCGCGAGCAGTGGGCTCGCCACGGCCAGGATCAGCACGTACAGCGCGACGAACGGGCCGAGCCGCCCGTCGAGACCGGCGGCGAGGGCGAGCGTGGCCAGGATCAGCGAGAACTCGCCCCTACCCAGCACGGTCAGGCCGACGTTGGCCGCGCCGCGTTGGTTGAGCCCGAACAACCGGCCGGCGACGAGGCCGGCCAGCACGTTGGTCACGAGGGTCATCAGCACCGCCAGCAGCACCGGCACCGCCACCGAGCCGAAGCCGCCGACGTCGATGCTCAGCCCGAAGACCAGGAAGAAGACCGCCGCGAAGACGTCGCGCAGCGGCAGCACCAGGCGTTCGACCCGTTCCCGGATCGGGGTACGGGCCACCACCAGACCGATCATCAGCGCGCCGATCGCGTCGGAGACGCCGATCTCGGCCGACACCCCGGCGACGAGCACGACCAGCCCGACCATCAGGATCGCCAACAGCTCGTCCTCGTTGCTGTCGATCACCTTGCCGACCAGACGGGCACCGAAGCGGGCGACGGCGAAGAGCACCACCAGGTAGGCGAAGCTCAGACCGATGTGCAGGGCCAGCTCCCCGGCGGAGCCGGCGCCGGCCAGCACCGGCGAGAGCAACGCCAGGTACAGCGCGAGGAACAGGTCCTCGATCACGATGATGCCGAGGATGACCGGCGTCTCCGCGTTGGCCAGTCGACGCAACTCGATGAGCAGCTTCGTCACGATCGCCGAGGAGGAGATGCCGAGCGCCCCGGCGATCACCAACGCCTCGTAGCCGCCCCAGCCCAACGCGAGGCCGAAGAGCAGACCAGCGCCGATGTTCAGGCCGATGTACGCTCCGGCGGCGATGAACAGCCGCCTGCCGCTGCCGAGCACCTGGTCGACCGGGAACTCGACGCCCAGGTGGAACAGCAGCAGCACCAGGCCGAGCGAGGCGAGCAGGCTCAGGTCCTCGGGATGGGCGACCAGCACCGGGCCGGGTGTGCCCGGCCCCAGCAGGATGCCCGCGAGCATGAAGAACGGCACGGTGGGCAGGTTGATCCGGCGACCCGCGCGGGCCAGCAGGCCCGCGATCAGCACGAGGGCCCCGAAGCCGACGAGGTCAGCATGCACGGTGAGGACTCCTGAGGCGGTCTGAACCGTAGACGCGCGGGACGCGAAGGCTACTCGGTGAAGTACGTGCCTGCCAGCAGGGCGCCCACCTTGCGCGCCTGCTCCTCCGACATCTCGATCACGGCCACCGGATCATCGTGCCCGGCGGCGAAGACGTACAGGTCACGGTTGCCGTCACGGCGCACCACCACGGAGATCCGCTGGGTGTTGCTGCCCAGATCGACGTCGTACCGCTTGCCGATGCCCGGCAGGTCCTGCACGTAGATGCCACTACCCATCGACCCTCCCCGTACGGTCAGCGATCACTGCGCAATGGTACGAGCCCACCGACCGAACGCTCGTCGCCGCGCCGACCGGCCCGGCGACGCCCTCAGGTCACGAGGTGATCCGGAACGTGGCGTCGTTGCGCGCCTGGGCGTCGTTGATCGGATCGAGCCGCAGCAGGTAGTCGTAGTGCCGGATGTACCGGTCGGGGTAGTTGTACGACCGGAACGACGACCACGACGAGTTGCCGAGACCGGCTACCTGCCGGAAGGTGGCGTCGGCGGCGAAGATCGAGCTGCCGTCGTTGGCCGCCAACACGAAGTCGAAGCCGTAGTGCCGCAGGTAGTGGCCGGGGTAGTTGACCGACTCGAACGACACCGCGCTGGCGTCGGCCAACCCGGGCACCACCCGGAACTGGGCGTCCTGGGCCGGGCTGACGTTGGCGTCGATCCGGACGTCGTAGTTGGCGTGCCGCACGTACCGGTCCTGGTGCGTGTACGCCTGGATGCGGTTGGCCGGCGTGGTGGCGCCCCACCGCCCCAGCACCACGTTCTCCTCGGCGGCGGTGAGGCTCAGGATCGACCCGTGCCGTTTGCGGCTGGCACCCAGCTGGTAGTCCGTCCGGGTCCGGAAGTTGGTGACGCTGCCCAGGTTCGTGGAGGTGACCGGCAGGTAGCCGCGGCCGGTGGCGTACTGGTCGAGCCAGAGCGCCCACTCGTTGCGGCCGTTGAACTGCATCCACATCGGCCCCTCGACCACGTTGCCGCCGCCGGTGCCGTTGGAGATGCCCAGGTGCGAGAGGTTGCCCAGCGTGGTCCACGACCCGAGGATCGAGTTGCTGGCCTCGATGGTGATGTGCCCGTCGGCAGACGCCCGGTAGTAGCGGTATCCGCCCACCGCGCCCGGCACCTCGACGATCTGGGTGTCGATGATGCCCTGGCCCCCGCCGGTGCGCTCGATGTAGAGCTGCGGCGCGGTGAAGCTGCGGAAGTCGCTGGTCCGGACGTACCAGATGCGGTGCTTGGTCACGCCGTTGCGCGCCGAGTTGGTCGCCCAGTAGACGACGTAGTCGCCGGTCGCCTCGTTGTAGATCGCCTCCGGCGCCCAGGCGTTGCCGGCGCCGGGGATGGCCGCCGCGACGTTGAGCAGCCAGGGAGCGGACCAGTTCACCAGGTCTCGGGACTCCCACACCACCAGCGAGGTGCTGCCCCGGTTCGCCGCGTCGTTCCACGACGTGCCGCTGGCGATCCGCAGGTCGGTGGCGACGATCCAGTACCGGTCGCCGGAGGGCGAGCGGAGCAGGGAGGGATCGCGTACGCCCCGGGTGCCGATCGTGGACAGCAGCACGGGTGAGCCGTTGTTCAGGTCACGCCAGGTGAGCCCGTCGCGGCTGTGTGCGAAGTAGACCTGCTCGCCGATGGCCGACTCCCCGGTGAAGTGCGCCATCAGGTAACCGGTGAACGGGTCGAGCGCGGCGGCCTCGGCACGCGGGGTCTGCACCGCCGACAGGAGCAGCAGGCACAGGGCGGCGAGCAGGGCACTGGCCCTGGTCAGCACTCGGGACATGTCCGGCTCTCCGTCCGTCCGCGCGATGAACGTTAGCGCTAACATCGCGCCACCGACACACCCCAGCTCACTATTTCAGGGGTGTTACGCATCCTCCCCCTCCCATCGACCCCCGTCAACCCACCCCCACCCCACCCCACCCCACCGCGCCCCCACCCCACCCCCACCCGTGTTGATCAAGAAGTTTTCGTCTCCGACACGCGCTCGCCGAGACCAAAACTTCTTGATCAACACGATCGGGCGGGTGGGGGGTCACAGTTGGGTGGGGGCGGGGATGCCGAGCAGGTGCAGGCCGGTACGCAGGGTGTCGCCGGTGAGCCGGCACAGGGCGAGCCGGTTGGCCCGCCGCGTTCCGGTGGCCCGCAGCACCGGGCACCGCTCGTAGAAGGTGGTGAAGGTCTGCGCCAGCCGGTACAGGTAGCCGCAGAGGCGGTGCGGCTCGTAACCGGCGACCACCTCGGCCAGCACGTCGGCGAACGCGATCCGAGCGCGGCCAGATGCCGAGAGTGTACGCCTCACCCGACGGTGGCGTGGGTGAGGTCGACGTGCCCGTTCCCGCCGTGAGCGGTGGGGAAAACCCTGATTCCCCCGCAGCGGACGCTGTCTAGGGTCGACCGCATGGACCGTCCCGGTCCGCACCCCTGCGACCGGCCCTGACGTCGCGGTCCGCGTCGGACCGACGATGGCTGGGCGTACGGCCCAGGTCGGCGGCCTCGACCTGACCACACCGTCCGCGATCCGACGAGGAGTCCCGTGCGCAAGGTTGTCTCGGCTGCGCTCACCGTGGTCCTCGCGCTGGCCGCCACCGGGTGCGTCGGCGGGTCGCCGGGCGATCCGGACGTCGCCGAGGATCCGTACGGCGAGTCGGCGTTGCGCTACGGCATGGCGCCGGTGCCGCACCCCGAGCTGACGTACCAACCGGACGTGGTCCTCGTCGGTGGCGGCGGGCGCTCGGTGCGGTCGGTCACCGCCGACGGGTTGACCTGGCGGCTCGACGGCGACGCGCCCCGCGCCGACGACCTGGCGCCCGGGAAGGTCATGTTCGTCACCGGCCGGGGCGTCGGCCGGGTGCTCGACCTCCAGCGCGACGGCGGCGACCTGCTCGTCACGATCGGCCCGGTCACGGTCACCGACGTGATCCGCGACGGCACCCTCGAACAGCGGGACATCACCATCGAGAACCCGGTCGCCTACCAGGCGGGTGAGCCGATCTGGGCGATGTCCGAGGAGGAGGCCGAGGCGCTGGGCGCCACGCCGTCGGGCCGCGTCGGGCGGGCCGGGCCACCGCGACTCGCCCCGCCGCCACCCCGGCCGAACCAGCCACCACCGGTTCGCGGCGGCGGCGAGGTCAGGTCGGTCGTCGCCAACTTCTCCACCGGTGTCAGCCTCAACGGCGGCGCGGAGGTCAGCTTCCACTACGACCGCGACGGCACGAAGCTGTCCGGCCGGGCCGCGCTCACCTTCGCCCGGCCGAAGGCGGACTTCCACCTGAACGTCCGGGGCGGCAAGGTGACCCGGGCGGATCTAGCGATCAAGGGTGGCTTCGGCATCCGCTACTCGTTCGAGGCCGGTCTCCAGGACGGGCAGAACGTCAGCGCGGTGCTCCCCATCCCGGTGGATTTCAGCGTGCCGATCGGCACCGTGCTCGGCGTACCGCTGGCCCTGACCATCAGCCAGACGCTGAAGGTCACCACCGCGTTCGGCGCGAAGCTGGGAACGATCAAGGGCAAGGGTGAGTTCTCCCTCGCCGGCTCGCTCGGCTACGGCTACGCCAAGGGCACGTTCGGCCCGCAGGTCAGCAAGAACTTCCAGCGTAAGGAAAGCCTGATCAACTCGTTGAGCGGCGTCCCGGTCGGGGTGATGGGCCTGCTCATCGAGCACCAGGTCCGTTTCGACGTCGGCTTCAGCGCGTTCGTGCTCAAGGCCGGGCTGTTCTTCGAGGTGTCCACGGCCTACGGCACGACCATCGGGTCGGCGTTGGGTTCGCCGCTGGCGGTCTGCCGAGGCGTGGGCATCGGCGTGCGTGCCTCGTACGGCATCGGCTACACCATCCTGGCCCCGGTGGTGAAGGTGATCAACAAGTTCCTCCGGCTGGTCAACATCAAGCCGATCAACTCGTCCGGCAAGCTGGGGCCGCCGCCGTACGTCATCCACCGCAACGAGGAGATCATTCCGCCCGGCACGAAGCTCTGCGGCACCCCGACGGCGGCTGGCGGCTGACCGCGGCGCGCAGCCTCTCAGTCGGGCAGGTCGGCGATCCGGGTCGAGAGTTCGCGCAGCATCGAGAGTTCTTCGGCACTCACGTGCTCCAGGAAACGGGATCGCACCGAGACGACGTGGTGCGGGGCCGCCTGTTCGAGGACGGCGAAGCCGTCGTCGGTCAGGTGCAGCAGACAACCACGGGCGTCCTGCGGATCCGGCTCCTTGTCGATGAGTCCCCGCGCCTGCATCCGCGCGGCGTGGTGGGACAGGCGGCTGCGCGACCACTGCATCTTGCCGGCCAGTTCCCGCAGCGCCCATCGGCGGTCGGGCTTCTCCGACAGCGTGCTCAGCACCTCGTAGTCCGCGGCGGACAGTCCCGAGTCGCGGGCCAGGTCCCGGGCGATCCGGGCGGGCAGGGCGATGAGCAGCCGCCGGAAGGCCCGCCACGCCTGCTCCTCGTCCGCGCTCAGCCAGGCGGTTTCCATGTCAGCCACCCTACCTGTCGTTGACATGTCACTGAAACTGCGCCTACGGTCGTTGACATGTCATCGAACGACCTCCGCGTCCTCGTCATCACCGCCAGCACCCGCCCCGGCCGGCTCGGACCCGCGATCACCGACTGGTTCGTCCGGACCGTCCGGTCGGACGCCGCGTCCGACGCGACCACTGTCGACGTCGCCGACCTGGCCGACATCGCGCTGCCGTTGCTCGACGAGCCCGAGCATCCCGCCAGTGGCAGCTACCAGCACGAGCACACCCGCCGGTGGAGCCGCACCGTCGCTGCCGCCGACGCCTTCGTGGTGGTGACGCCCGAATACAACTTCGGGATGCCGGCGGTGCTGAAGAACGCCTTCGACTTCCTCTATCACGAGTGGGCCTGGAAGCCGGTGGCCTTCGTCAGCTACGGCAACACCTCGGCCGGCACCCGGTCGGTGCAGATGGCGAAGCAGGTCGTCACGACGCTGCGGATGATGCCGATCGGCGCGTCCGTCGCCCTGCGCATCGCGGACAGCGTCCATGACGGTCGGGTGGTCGGATCCACGGCGCTCGACGCCGCCGCCCGCACGCTGCTGGTGGAACTGAGCCGGGTGGCCCGCGCGCTGCGTCCGTTGCGCGGCGGGAACGACCCGACGGACGCCGACGGGCCCGTCACCGGTCTCACGCTCCGCGAGGCCCAGGCCGACGACATGGCGGAACTGCTCGTCCTCCAGCGGTGCTGCTGGGTCCAGGAAGCCATCGCCAACGACACCCTCGACCTGGCGCCGCTCCGGGAGACCCTCGACGACCTGCGGGCGTCGACGACGACGTGGCGGTGGTGGTGCGTACGTCGCGACGGCCGTCTCGTCGCAGCGGTGCGGGCGAGGGCGCACCGGCGGGCCTGGCTGATCGGTCGGCTGATGGTGGCGCCGGACCAGGCGGGCAACGGGATCGGCTCCTGGCTGCTGTCGTACGCCGAAGGCCAGGCCCCCGGGGAGACCACGCACTGCACCCTGTTCACCGGCCACCGCAGCACCCGCAACATCAGCCTGTACGAACGCGCCGGCTACACCCGCAGCGCGACCGACGACACCCCGGCGGGCAGCGTACGGCTGTCCAAGCCACGCCATGGCCGGCTGGCCGGCGCTGTCCACCACCGTGCCGGTGTGGTGTGACGGCTACACCGGCGACCCGTGGTCGCGGGCACCGTCGGTGAGTCGACGGGCCATCGCGGTACGGGAGTGGACCTGGAGCTTGGCGAAGATCCGGTTCAGGTGCGACTCGATGGTGCGCGGGCTGAGGAAGAGTCGCGCGGCGATCTCCTTGTTGCTCAGACCGGTGGTGGCCAGACCGGCGATCTCCCGTTCCCGGGCGGTGAGGACGGCGTCGACGGCCGGCCGCTCGGAGCGGGTCAGGCCGACGGCCCGGTGTCCGTCGAGCACGGACACGGCCCATCCGGCGCCGCTGGCCCGATAGCCGGCCTCGGCGCGGTCCAACGCCGCAGTGCCCGGGGCACGCCGACCGGCGACCAGGTGCGCGGCACCGGCAAGGTGGTGCGACGCCGCCTCCTCCACCGGGGTGCCGGCCGTCGCGAAGCTGGCCGCCGCGCTCTCCGCCAACGCCGTCGCCCGGTCCGGCACTCCCATCCGGTACGCGGTGAACGCCCGCGCGAACCGGGCCAGCCCGATCTCGTACGGCAGATTCGCGGCGGTGGCCCGTTGCTCCGCCCGCTTACCGGCTTCGGCGGCGGTGGTTCGCTCACCGCGCCCGGCGGCGACCACGGCCGTGACCACATCCCGCGCCACCAGCACCGGAGGATGTCTCGACGGCGGTGTCGCCGGCTCGGTGAGCAGGTCGGCACAGCGGCCCCAGTCGCCCGCGACCGCCCTGGTCAGGGCCAGCTCCACCCGGTTTATCCGCCACCACGCCCGGGACCGTGGCGGCCCGACCGTCGCGCCCGACCGGTCGCCGCTCAAACCAGCGGTCGGCTCGACGGCGCAGCCGGTACCGGTGGTCGGCTCGACGGCGGCGAGCGCGGCGGCCGGGCCGGCGGTCCACAGCACCGGGCGCAGCCGGACCGCCGCCGCCATGGCACCCATCTCCGTACTGCCCACCCGCTCGGCGGCCGCCTGCGCCTCCTCCGCCGCCAGCACCGCGCGGGCCAACCGACCGAGGCGGGTGTGCACCAACGACTCCATCACCAGCAGGTACGGCGAAGCGCTGGTCGGCCCGAGGCCGTCGAGGATCCGTCTGGCCCGGGTGAGATGCCGATCCGCGTCGGCGAGGTTGCCCACCTGGATCTCCACCAGTGCCAGCGGCGAGACGATCTCGGCGTACGGGCGCAGGTCCGCGTCGCTGGTGGCGTCCACCGCCACGACGGCCTCGGCGAGCTGGTCGCGCGCTGACTCGGCGTCGCCGAGGTAGAGGGTGGCGAGTGCACGCAACGTCCGCGCCGCCGCCACGAGCACCGAACGACGCTCGTCCAGCAGTTCCAGCGCGCGCTGCGCGTGGTGCACCGCCGAGGTCGGCTCCTCCCGGAACGCGTCCACGGCGGCCAGCTCCACGTGCAGCTTCGCCTCGTCGGCCGGGTCGAGCCCGCCCCGGCCGAGTCGCGCGCCGAGGGTCGCGGCGGCCTCGGCGAAGTCGCCGAGTTGCCGGGCCACCGCCACACTGAACGTCTCGGCCCGCGTCCGGACCGGGCCCCCGGTGCGGCGTAGCACCTGGAGCACCTCGCGGCTGCGGACCAACTCGCCGCTGCGGCCGAGGGCACGGGCGTACCACATCGCCACCTCGGCACGCCGCTCGTCGTCCGGGCCGGTGTCCGGCATGATGCGCAACGCGGTGCCGAGCCAGCGGGCCGCCTGAGCGGGCGCCTCGTGCGCGAACGCGACCCCCGCGTCGACCAACGTGGCCACGGCGGTCTCGTCGCCGTGGCGGGCCGATCGTTCCGTGTGGTGGGCCACCAACTGCCGGGAGGCCCGCCGCCCGCGCAGATAGTCGGCGGTGCGGGTGTGCGCTTCGAAACGCCAGGCCGCGCCGGTCAACGCGTACGCCGAGGCTCGCATCAGCGGATGCCGGTAGCGCAGCCGCCCACCGTCGGCGTCGAGCAGGCCGAGCCGCCCGAGTTGGTCGACCGCCGCGGTGACCACCGGCATCGGCAGGTCGGCGACGTGTCTGACGAGGTCGATCGTGGTGTGGTCGCCCACCACCGCGGCGATGTACGCCACCTGCCGCACCGGTAGCCGCTGGGCGGTGATCTCCGCGGCGAGACCGGCCAGCACCGACCGGCGCGATCCGGTGAGGCAGTCGACGTCGACCGGGTCGTGCCGACCGGCCAGCGCCGCGACACCGTCCAGTTCGTCGTCGCCCAGCCGGGACAACGCCTGGATGTACAGGGGGTTGCCGAGACTGGCCCGCATGATCAGCTCACGACGGCGGCGGGGCACCCCGGCCAGCAGTACGTCGAGACTGGCCGCGTCCAGCGGTGGGAGGTCGATGAGGGTGGCCGCCGCGCCGAGCCGCGCGATGGCGTTGACCAGCCGGGCCGGTGGGGAGGCGGTGCGGAACGTCACCGCGAGCAGCAGCGGGGTCAGTGGCGGCTTGACGATCAGGTGCTCGGTCAGCTCCAGCGACGCCGAGTCGGCCCAGTGCACGTCGTCGAGCAGCAACGCGACCCCGGGGTGCGACGCCTGGGTGAGCACCGACCGCACCATCGCCGGCACCGACGGTTGCCCCGGGTCCGTCGGCCCGACGCCGACCGGTTCCACCACCTCGGCGTAGAGCCCGAAGGGCACCCCCTGCTCGTACTGGGTGGCCCGGCCGACACGGACCAGCAACCCGGCGTCGGCGGCTCGCCGCGCCAGCTCACGGAGCAGCCGCGTCTTGCCCAGCCCCGCCTCGCCGCAGATCTCGACCACCACGCACCGTCCGCCGAGCACGGTGGCCAGCGCGGCGTCCAGCGACTCCAGCTCGGCCGCCCGGCCCACCAACGCCGGATCGCCGCCGAATCCCACCTCTCGGCTGACTGCCATCTCGCCTCCCCACGGGGAGTGTCACAGCGACAGCCATCGGTAACCATCGACTATCGGCCCCGAACGTCTGTCGGCATCGTCGATGCCGTAACCGGGCGGTGGCGTACCGGCGAGGTGACCCGTACGTCAGGTGGTACCCCACTGGCCACGGTGGACGACCGTGCTGACGTCCCGGCGACGCGCGGCGACCGCCGGGTTCTGCGGTGGCAGGTCCTCGGCCCGGTACCCGACACAGATGCCGCCGATCGGCGTGTACTCGTCGGGGATGCCGAACTCGGCCTTGAAGGCGGCGGTGTGCGCGGGTACGTCCACCTCGGGCCGGAAGTCCTCGCCGGCGGCCGGCGTGATGCCGAAGAAGCACGCGCCCAGCCCTTCGTCGACGGCCGTGAGCAGCATCATCAGCGCCGCCATGCCGGTGTCGACGTACCAGTAGGGTGCCGGCCAGCGGGCCTCCGACCGGTCGGTCCAGCCCTTGTCCGCTTCGGCGTACCGGGCGAGGTAGGCCGCCTTGTGCGCGAGCGGCACGACCACCAGCGGCGCGTTCTGCATGGTGGGGGTCTGCGCCACGCGGGTCGGTACGAACGGCCAGAACCTGGCCCGGTCGTCCGGCTCGGTGAGGGCGAGGAAGGCCCAACCCTGTGAGAAACCGGCCGACGGCGCCCGTAGTGCGCTGGCCAGGATCCTCTCCACGACCTCGGGGCTGAGTGGCCGGTCGGCGTAGTGCCGCACCATACGGCGACGACGGATAACCTCTGCGAACTGCATGCCGGTGATCTTGCCACCGTCGCCGCCCCGCCGACCACCCGTCTCCGGAGCGTCAGGCCAGCTCGTCCGGGGTGGCCCGCCCGTCGCAGCCGACGGTCGGTTCCAGGTTCCGGCACGAGGCGGGTTGCCCTGCCTCGGCCGGGTGCGCGCCGTCACCACGGATACCGGCGATCAGGTCGGCGGTGGTGTGGGCGCGGATGCCCAGCGGCGCGCTGTCGGTGAACCGGCGAACGACCGCGCGGACGTGCTGCTCGGCGGGCTGGGCGAGACCGTCGTAGACGGCCGCGAACAGTTCCCGGGCCGGCTGCCTGAGCCAGCCGGGTGGCAGCAGTTCCACCGGCAGTTGCGGGTCCAGGGTGGGAAAGCGACGGAAGGTGTCCATCACCTCGGTACGCGCCCGAACCGCCGCCGAACCGTCGACCTGCCCGGACCTGACCAGGGGCAGCAGCGGCGTCCAACGCTCCAGGAACTCCTCGTAGTGCCGGCCGATGGCGTCGACGTCCCAGGCCTCGATCGGGGCGCGCTCGCTGATCGAACCCAGCGCGTCCTGGCGGCCACGGAAGACCGTGACGGTGCCGAGGGTCAACTGTTCGAGCTGCGCCCGCGCCTGCGGGGTCAGCTCGTACGGCGAGATCCACAGGCCGTCGTACAGCGGCGCGTAGCCGAGCCAGCGGAGTTGGCCGCGCAGGGCCCGGCGCTGCGCGCTGCGGTCCTGGGGCAGCGAGAAGGCCACGATGGTCCAGCATCCGTCCCACGGTGCCGCCGCGGCGGCGGAGGTGAGGATCCAGTTGCCGCCGGTGGAGAGGTTCGCGGCGGCGGCGCGGCTGAGCCGGTAGGAGCTACGACGTCCGTGTCGACTGCCTTCGAGCACGCCACGGCGGGCCAGCCGACTGATCGCGGTACGGGCACCGGCGGTGGAGACCCCGGATTCGGTGAGCAGCGCGACGATCGCGGCGGAGGGAAGCGCGGCACGGGTTCGCAGGGTGTAGTCGGCCAGCAACGTCATGGCGAAGCCCTGGGGCGAGTTGCCCACCTGCCGCCGTGGCATCCGGAGCGTGTCGCTCTCGTCGTCGGAGTAGATCTCCTCGATGTGGAACGGGCTAGTCACGGGCGCTCCGGACCTGACTCGGGGACGGGGTATCGACTGTAGATCGACGCCGATTCGCCGGTTCCCCACCAGGCCGGAACGAAGGTCCCAGTTGATCGAGGTGCGTCAATTGACACTTCCTGGACCCGGGAGAACAATATCTGCTACACGACGCCACCCGGAGCCGGGCAGGGCAAGCCAGACGTGGTGGACATGCCGTGATCACCACGCGGGGAGTTGGGCGAACCCGCGAGCACAACGCACAGACCGTCCCCAGCCTGCACCACAGGTGTGCGAAGGAGTCGCCGTGAAAATCAGAAGGAAACTGCTGCTCGGCGTGGCCATGTCACTGGTCGCGGCGGGCCTGGTGGTGCCCACCTACAGTCCCGCGTACGCGGCCTCGCTGACCGAGGTGACCAACTTCGGTGACAACCCCGGCCGGATGCGGATGCACATCTACGTGCCGGACAACCGCCCGGCCAGGCCGGCCACGGTGGTGGCCATGCACGGATGCGGCGGCTCCGGCCCCGGCTTCTACTCCGGAAGCGAGTTCGCCAGCCTGGCCGACCGCCACGGCTTCATCGTGATCTACCCGTCCGCGACCCAACAGGCCGGTTTCGGCAACTGCTTCGACACGTGGTCGGACGCCGCCAAGCGCCGTGGTGGTGGCAGCGACCCCGTCTCGATCATGTCGATGATCCGGTACGCGCAGCAGCAGCACAGCGCCGACCCGGACCGGGTCTACGCCACGGGCAGTTCGTCCGGCGGCATGATGACCAACCACATGCTGGCGCTGTACCCGGACGTCTTCAAGGCCGGCGCCGCTTTCATGGGGGTGCCGTACAACTGCTTCGCCAACGCGGCGGACTACCCGCCCGGCAGCAGCCAGTGCACCGGCGGCAACATGAACCGGACCCCGCAGCAGTGGGGTGACGCGGTACGCCAGGCCTACCCCGGCTACTCCGGTCCGCGTCCCCGGGTGCAGCTGTGGCACGGCACCAACGACACGCTCGTGCCGTACTCGCTGTTGCAGGAGGCCGTCGAGCAGTGGACCAACGTGTTCGGGCTCAGCCAGACGCCGACCTCCACGGACACGCCGCAGGCCAACTGGAACCGCCGCAGGTTCGCCGACACCAGCGGCACCGTTCAGGTCGAGGCGTACAGCATCCAGGGTGCCGGACACAGCCTGCCCTCCGGTGGGATGGCGGCGGTCGCCGTCCAGTTCTTCGGCCTGACCAACCCGAGCCCGACCACGCCACCGCCGAACCCGACCACCCCGCCGCCGAACCCGACCACGCCACCGCCGAATCCCACCACCCCGCCGCCGAACCCGACCACGCCGCCGCCGGGTAACGCCGCCTGTCGGGTGACCATCGACCTCAACGCCTGGAACAACGGCCTCACCCAGAACATCACCATCACCAACACCGGCAGCGCCGTCAACGGCTGGTCGCTGGTCTTCACCCTGCCCAGCGGCCAGACCATCACCGGCGGATGGAACGCCGACTACAGCCCCTCCACCGGGCAGGTCACCGCCCGCAACCTCTCCTACAACGCCAGCATCCCCACCAACGGATCGGTGACGATCGGCTTCCAGGCCACCCACACCGGCAACACCGCGAAACCCACCTCGTTCACCCTCAACGGCGCGGCCTGCACGGTCGCCTGACCCCACCAGCGCTCCCGGGGAGGCATGCTCGCGTGCCTCCCCGGGAGCACGCTCGTCGGCGGCGTACCCATGGGCGCCCCTGAGGGGCCCGCTACCTGGCCGCGACTCCCTGGGCGAGCAGGCCGTCGACCAGGGCGCGCAGGCCGTCGACGAAGGTGTCGCGCGGGGCGAGCACGGCCCAGCGGTCACCGAGCGCGGCGAGGTGCGGCAGCTTCTTGGCGTCGATGCTGCCGAAGAAGTCGCCTCTGCGGTTGATCGCCTCCTGGCCGCCCCGGCGGGCGGTGTGTGAACGGACGAGGATCTCCCCGACCGTGTAGTACCAGATGCTGCGGAAGACGTAGACCGCGTGCTCGGGGGTGCAGCCGTAGTCGACGGCACCGGCCACGACCGCCTCGACCAACCCCAGGGGTGAGTCACTGAGCCGGGCGATGAACCCGTCGGTGGTGAGGACGTCGGCCGCCCACGGCCACGCCGCGAGCGCGTCGTGGATGGTGGTGGCGGCGGCGATGACCCGTTCCCGTGGATCGTCGGGCAGCTCGGGATAGGCGACCTGCTCCCCGTACTCGTTGATCAGCAGGAAGAGCAGGTCTTCCTTGTCCTGTACGTGGTGATACAGAGTCGTCGCCCCCACGCCGATCTCGGCGGCCAACTTGCGGATCGTCAGCCTCTCCCACCCATTGCGATCGATGAGACCTCGCGCGGCGGCCAGGATCTGGGAACGGGAGGTCGTCGGCGGTCTGCCGGCTTTGAGTCGTGGCGCGTTGACTTGGGGCACCGCCCCATCATGCCCCCTCTGCCAACCGGGTTGCTCCGAGGTAACGCGCTAGACAGCCATCAGCGACGATGTTAATTTCAGAACGCGTTCGAAAAGTCGATCGCCATCCTCATCAGTCACGACAGCAGAGGACCGGGTTTGCGGTGACCAACAAGGCACTACTCAACGAACAATCACCAATCGAACGAGGGGCCAGCCCAGGGCTCACCCTCGCCGCAGTGGCCGTCGTACAGTTCATGGTTTCGCTGGACCTGTCGGTCGTGAACCTCGGTCTGCCCGAGATCGCCACCAGCCTCGGCTTCAGCGAACTGGGCCTGACCTGGGTGATCCACGCCTACGCCCTGGCCTTCGGCGGGCTCCTCCTGCTCGGCGGCAAGATCGCCGACCGGTACGGCCACAAGCGCATCCTGCTCATCGGGCTCTTCGTGTTCGGCATCGCCTCCCTCGCGGGTGGCTTCGCCGAGGAGCCCGGTCATCTCGTCGCCGCCCGGGTCGCCCAGGGCGTCGGCGCCGCCCTGCTCGCCCCCGCCGCGCTGGCCCTGCTGACCGCGACCTTCCCCAGCGGCAAGCCCCGGGTCAAGGCGTTCGGCGTGTGGGCCGCGATGAACGCCGCCGGTGGCGCCCTCGGCGTCCTGATCGGCGGTGTGCTCACCGAGTACGCGGGCTGGGAGTGGGTGATGTGGGTCAGCGCCCCGATGGCCGCGGTGGCCGCGGCGCTGACCTGGCGCGGCATCGCCAAGGACGTGCCGGTCCGGCCCGACGGCCGCCCGGACGTGCTCGGCGCCCTGCTGGCCACCGGCGGTATGACGCTGCTGGTGCTCGGCATCGTCCGCACCGACCGGTACGCCTGGAGTTCGATGGTCACCCTCAGCACCCTGGGGGCGGCGCTCGTGCTGCTCGCCGCGTTCGTCTACGTCGAGCGGAACACCACCCGTGACCCCCTGGTCCGGGTGGGCCTGCTGGCCAACCGTTCGGTCGCGGGCGCGAACAGCTACAACCTCATCTTCGGTGCCACCATGGCCTCGGCCTTCTACTTCGTCTCGCTCTACCTCCAGCGGGTGCTCGGCACCAGCCCGGCGGAGACCGGTCTGAAGTTCCTGCCGCTGGCGATCGGCGTCGTCATCGGCTCCGTCATCGCCATCAAGCTGGGTTACAAGGTCCCCGCGCGGACGCTCATGGTCACCGGAGCGTTCGTGAGCGCGGTCGGCTTCGCCGGGTTCGGCCTGATCAGTGCCGACGGCTCGTTCCTCGCCGACGTCCTCGTGCCGTCGGTGATCGCCAGCGTCGGTTTCGGACTCTGCCTGGGGCCGATGGTCTCCACCGCCACCCACGGCGTCGCGCAGCACGAGACCGGCACGGCGTCCAGCCTGTTGAACAGTTCCCGGCAGCTCGGTGCCGCGCTCGGGCTCGCCGCGCTCAGCACCGCCGCCTTCGAGTACTCCGGCAAGGAGGGCACGCCCAGCGCGCTCAGCGACGGGTACGCCTTCGCCCTGACCCTCGGCGCCGGTCTCTGGATCGTCGCCGCCGTCATCGCGCTCGTCGTGCTACCTCGGGTCAACCCGGCTACGCAGCCCGCGCCGGACGACCGCGAGTTGGTCGACGTGCCGGAGAAGGCGGTCTGATCGGAACTCGGTAACCACGCAGAAACCGCGCATCGCGATGTCGGTCGACACGCCGCGACGAGGACCCGGCACCCCCCTTCGGCGGATCCTCCGTCTCTGAGAACACGCTTCGAGACACGCGGCACTGCGTCGGCGGCCGGTACGTCATGAGCGGCTCACTCGGTGCCGGCCGGGGTCGGCCCGCGACGGAACACCCCGTCGCGCGCCGGCCCCGGCCGGGCAACACACCGTCGCCGGACTCGCGTGCCCGCACACGGTCGTCCCACCGGCCCCGGAAGTCCGGCCCGGGCCCGGCCCCGCGACCCGGCGGCCCGCCTCCGCAACGTGGAGCGTGCCGCATCCGAAGGATGGAAAATGCCCACAGACGTACCCCGCAGGCGGGGCGTCGGTCGACCACCACGCCTGTCCCTGGAAACGATCATCGAAACGGCCACCCGGATCCTTCAGGACGAGGGCCTCGAACGGCTGTCGATGCGGCGCCTGGCGCACGAACTGGGCAGTGCCCCGATGGCGCTCTACCACCACGTGGCCGACAAGGACGAACTGCTGGCGCGGGTGATGGAGTCGCAGGCCCAGTGCATCCCCCGGCCCGACCTGCCCGCCGAGCCTCGGGAGCGGCTCATCGCCGCCTCGGTCCTGCTGTACGACCTGCTCGCCGAACGTCCCTGGATCGTCGAGGTGCTGACCGGCGACAACCTGATCGGTCCATCGGCGCTGTGGATCGTGGAGGAGATGCTGGGCGCGGCGGCCGACTACGGCTACTCCCCCGACGAGGCACACCACGTCTACCGGACGATCTGGTACTACATCGTGGGGAACCTGATCATCCGGGTGACCCGCTCCCGACGCCCCGCTCGCACCGCCCACCAGGACGAGATCGTCGCCCAGTTGACCACGGCCACCCACCCTCAGCTGAGCAGGATCGCCGACCGGTGGGCCGACCTGAACGCCCGCGAGCGCCACCACGAGGCGCTGGTGGCGATCGTCGACGGGCTGTTGCCCGCCCGCCCGGCAGCGGCACCCGCCTGCCGCACGGCGGACACCTCAGGTGCGGCGACCACGAACACCAAGCTCGAACGGCAGGGCGGCAGCGAACCGAGTCACCTGGAACTGTTCATCTCGTTGTGCTTCCCGCCGTACGGTTCTCCCCCAAAGTTCAGCATGAACTGGTCCCCCGCCACCCGGGCCTAGGCGCGTGTTCGAGGAGGCTCGCCACGGGCGAGCCTCCTCGACATCGGTGCTGCGAGCCACGACCGGTCCCGGTCGGTCGCCACGTGCGCGTACCCCGACCACGCGGGTGGTCGGGGTACGCCGTCGCTGACGCTAGAGCTGCAACTGGGGCGAGTGCAGATCCAGCCAGGTGTGCAGGTCGAGGGTCCGTTCCAGCGCACCGCGCATCGCCACCGGCATCCGCGCCGGGTCCTGCGCCACGGCCTGCTGGGCCCAGTTCCGGTCGATCAGCGCGAACACCTTCGCGTCCCGGTCGGCCACCAGTTCCTTCACCTGCTGTTGGAGGATCCCCGCGTACGCCGGGTTCTGCGTCGACGGGTACGGGCTCTTGACCCGCTCCACCACCGACCGGGGCAGCACGTGAGCGGCGGCCTGACGCAGCAGGCTCTTCTCCCGACCGTCGGACACCTTCATCGACCACGGCGTGTTGTAGACGTACTCGACGAGGCGGTGGTCGCAGAACGGCACCCGTACCTCGAGTCCCACCGCCATCGACAGTCGGTCCTTGCGATCGAGCAGGGACCGCACGAACCGGGTCAGGTGCAGATGACAGGCGATCCGCATGCGTCGCTCCGCCGCGGACTCCCCGTCCAGATGCTCCACCTCGGCGAGCGCCGAGGCGTACTGGTCCGCCGTGTAGGCGGCGACGTCGAGCCGCTCCCGCAGGCCCTGCTCGATGTGATCGGTACGCCCCGGCAGGGTCAACGGTGGGATGACGGTCATCCAGGGGAACGTGCCGGCGTTCAACGCCGCCTCGTGATGGAACCAGGGGTAGCCGGCGAACACCTCGTCCGCCGCCTCCCCGGACAACGCCACGGTGGAGTGTTGCCGGATCGCCTTGAACAGCAGATACAGCGACAGGTCGAGGTCACCGAAGCCGTTCGGGATGTCGCGGGCGGCCACCGCCGCGCGGCGCACCGCGGGGTCGGACAGTTCGGCGGGATCGAGCACCACGTCCCGGTGCGCCGACCCGACGTGGGCCACCACATCGCGTACGAAGGGCGAATCCGGGGTGTCCCGCATCTCGTCGGGTACGAAGTTGTCCTCCTGGCCGACGAAGTCCACCGAGAAGCTGCGGACCTGCTCGCCCCGTAGGCCGAGCCGCTGCCCGGCGATGGAGGTGATCGCGCTGGAGTCCAGGCCACCGGAGAGCAGGACGCACTGCGGCACATCGGAGATCAACTGGTGGTCGATCACGTCGGTGAGCAGGTCACGTACGCGGCCCACGGTGTCGTCGAGGCTGTCGGTGTGCTCGACCGCGCGCAGCCGCCAGTAGACCCGCTGCCTGATGCCCCTGCGGTCCACCGTGACCAACTCGCCGGGCAGCACCTCGTGCATGCCCTTCCACAGCGCCCAGCCGGGTGCCTTCGTCTGGGCGAACAGCTCGCGCAGCCCGTCGGTGTCCACCACCTTGGGCGCCAGCGGATTCGCCAGGATCGCCTTGGGCTCGGAGCCGAAGAGGACGCCGTCCGACGTCGGGTAGTAGAAGAGCGGCTTGATGCCCATCCGGTCCCGGATGAGCACCAGCTTCTGGTCACGCTCGTCCCAGATCGCGAAGGCGTACATGCCTTCCAGGTGGTCCACGACGCTCTCCGACCACTGGAGATAGCCACGGAGCACGACCTCGGTGTCGCTCTCGGTCCGGAACGTGTGCCCGAGTGCCCTGAGCCGCTCGCGCAGCTCCCGGAAGTTGTAGACCTCTCCGGAGTACACCAGGGCCACCTCACCGGCCGGCGTGCTCGCGGTCATCGGCTGCACGCCGCCGGTCAGGTCGATGACGGCGAGCCGCCGGTGGCCGAGCGCGGCGTGCGTACGCACGAACACCCCACGGTCATCCGGCCCCCGGCAGGCCATGGTCTCGGTCATCGCGTCGAGCGTCGCGCCCTGACGCGTCAGATCAGCGTCGAACGATACCCACCCGGTAATGCCACACATCTCGTCCTCATTCCACTCGGTCGTAGGCGATGCTCGTCGGTCCGGGTCAAGGGGTGGACGGCCACGGCACCGCCGACGTGGCGGAGATCGCGCGGGCGCGCGCCGTGAGGAGCTCGACCACCGCGTCGCGGTGCTCGTCCAGGTAGAAGTGGCCGCCGCTGAAGGTGCGGAACTCACACCCGCCGTCGGTGGCGGCGCGCCACCCGGCGGCCTCGTCGGCGGTGACCTCCGGATCCCGGTCGCCGTAGAGCACGGTGACCGGTGACCGCAGTCGCACACCCGGCAGCGGCCGATACGTCTCGCTCAGCCGATAGTCGGACCGGATGACCGGCAGGAACGCCTGGATGAGCACCGGGTTGTCGAGGATGTCCAGGTGCGTCGCCTCGGTGCGGCGCAGTTCCTCGATCAACTCGTCGTCGTTACCGAGGTGCACCTCACCCGGGCGGGCCAGGTGCGGGGCGGGATGTCCGGACACCACCAGCGCCGCCGGCGGGTCGCCCGCCGCCGTGCGGCGGCGGGCGACCTCGTAGGCCACGATCGCACCCATGCTGTGCCCGAACAGGACCGTGGGCGTCCGCGTTCCCTCCACCGGCAGGTCCGCCGCCACCGTGTCGACCAGGTCCCGCATGTCCGCCGGGGCCGGCTCGGCGAACCGGTCCTCCCGACCCGGGTACTGCACGGCGAGGAACTCGATGTCCCAGGGTGCCGAGGTGGTCCACGGCCGGTAGTAGCTCGCGCTGCCCCCACCATGGGGAAACAGGATCACCCGAGCACGGGCGTAGGGCCGGGGTGCGAGCCTGCGGAACGCGCCCGGTGACAGCTCATCGGCCGGCATTGTGGCAGCTCACTCGCTCGCGCCGGAGACCATGGAAAGGCTCCAGAAGTCGGCGTAGCGACCACCGCGACCCAGCAGCTCCTCGTGGCTGCCCTCCTCGACGACCTTTCCGTCGTCGACGAAGACGACCCGGTCGGCGCGCTGGATGGTCCGCATCCGGTGCGCGACCATGACCACCGTCCGACCCGCCATCAGGCGTTCGATGCCGTCGTGGACGGCCGCCTCGTTCACCGGGTCGAGCGCCGAGGTCACCTCGTCGAGCAGCACGATCGGCGCGTCCTTGAGCAGCGCCCGCGCGATCGACACCCGCTGACGCTCACCACCGGACAGCGACGCGCCACCTTCACCGACGTTCGCCGCCCAGCCGCCGGGCAGCCGCTCGACGACCTCGTCCAGCCGCGCGGCGGTCGCCGCCGCCCGCACCTCGTCCTCGCTGGCGTCGGGGCGCCCGAGCCGGATGTTCTCCTCGATCGTGCCGTCGAACAGGTAGACGTCCTGGAAGACGATGGCGATCTGGGACATCAACACGGCCGGGTCGATCTCTCGCACGTCGACGCCGCCCACCCGTACCGTGCCGGAGTCCACGTCGTAGAACCGGGCGATCAGCTGGAGCAGGGTGGTCTTGCCGGCACCGGAGGGACCGACGACGGCCAACCGCTGCCCCTGCGGCACCGACAGCGACACGCCGTCGAAGACCGTACGGTCGCCGTGCCGGAAGCTGACCGCGTCGAACTCCAGGTCGAACCGCTGCGGTCGGACGGGCTGAGCCGCCTCGGGAAGCGGCTCGGTACGCAGCACCTTGTCGAGCCGGTCCAGCTCGGCGCGGGCGGTGCGCAGCTTGCCGCCGATGTCCGACAGGGACAGCAGCGGGTCCGCGCTGCGGGCCGCGAGCACCAGGATGGACAGGACCTCCGCGGTACCGATGTCGCCGTCGAGCGCGAGGTAGGTCCCCAGGACCAGCACCGTGGTGAAGACGACCTGCACGATGAGCGTCAGGCCCACCGCGCCGGGCAACACCGACATCGTCTGCCGGCGGGAGGCCCGCTCGACCCCCTGCAACGCGTCGTCGAGCAGACCGAAGCGCTCGCTGCTGCGGCCACCGGCCCGCAGGACCGGCTGGGCCTGGAGGTATTCGATGACCCGGGCGCTGGCCTCGTTGTTACGAGCGGCGTTGTCGGCGTCGTTGGCGGCCATCAACCGCGCCGTCCACCTCTGGGTGAGCACCACGAGCGGTGCCGCCACCAGCGCGGCCAGGCCGAGCTGCCAGTTGAACACCGTGATCACGGCCACGATCGTCAACGGCGTCACACAGGCGGAGATGAACGGCCCGAGCAGGTGGGCCGACACGCCCATCGCCGCGAGCAGACCACGGCTGGCCATCACGGACACCTCACCGACCCGAGCGGCGTTGTACCAGCCGATCGGGAGTCGGGCCAGGTGCTCGCCGAGACCGTGGTACATGCCGCGCAGCATGGTGGTGCCGACCCGCATGCCGGACAGGTCGCTGGTGTACCGCAGGACCGCGTAGACCGCGACGCCGACCCCGAACGCGATCAGCCACGGCCAGGCGTCCGACGGGGTGCTGCCGAACAGTGCCCGCAGCACGGGCACCAGCAGCGCGTAGAGCAGACCCTCCAGCACGGCGGTCACCGTCATCAGGGCGACCGTGCGGCGCATCGGCTTGGCGTACTCGTCGCCGAGCACCCGCAACAACATTCTGATCATCGGGAAAGGTCTCCTTGCAGTACACCACCGCGGGCTTCACTGTCGTCGGCGACAACCGACTGCTGGGTCCGCCAGAACGCGGCGAACTTTCCGTCCTGGGCGAGCAGGTCGTTCGGCCTGCCCTGCTCGACGACCACCCCGTCCTCCAGCATCACGACGAGGTCGGCGTCGGCGATGGTCTCCAGGCGGTGGGCGATGACCAGGACGGTCCGGTCACGCAACGTGGCCAGGGTCTGTCGTACCGCCTGGTCGGTCTGCGGATCGGCGAAGGCGGTCGCCTCGTCCAGCACCAGGACGGGCGTGTCGGCGGCCAGGGCACGTGCGATGGCGATGCGTTGCGCCTCGCCGCCGGAGAGCTTGACCTCCTCGCTGATCACGGTCTCGTAGCCCCGGGGCAGCGCGCGGACGCGGTCGTGGATGTGCGCCAACTGCGCGGCACGCGTCACCTCCTCGGGCGTCGCGTGCGGCACCGCCAGCGCGATGTTGTCCGCCACCGACGCGCGCAGCAGCCGGACGTCCTGCAGGACGAACGAGACGCGACGGTAGAGCTCCCTGGTGTCGATGTCGCGCAGGTCGACGCCACCGAGGCGCACCGAGCCCTCGGTCGGGTCGAAGAACCGGGGCAACAGCTGCACCAGAGTGGACTTCCCACTACCGGACGGCCCGACCACCGCGGTGAGTGTGCCCGGCTCCAACACCAGGTCGATCCCGCGCAGCACCTCGGGGCCGTCGTCGTCGTAGCGGAACCGGACGTCGCGCAGCTCCACCCGGTTGTCCTGCGGGGCGGCCGGACGCTCCGGCTGCGGCAGGGTGCCCGCGCCGAGGACCTCGCGGATGCGGCCCACCGCGCGACCGGCGGCCTGCATGTCGTCGAAGCCGTGGCCGAGCGCCGCGACCGGGGCGGTCAGCCCCAACCCGAGCAGCAGGAAGGGCAGCAGGTCGACCGCGGCCATGTCGCCGGAGGTGATCCGCACCGTGCCGCCGATCAGCACCACCAGCAGCACGAACGGTGGGGACAACGCCAACTGCATGCCGGCGGCGACCGCGGAGACACCGCGTACCCAACGGGTGAAGATGTCGACGAACTCGTCAGCGGCGGTGAGGAACTTGCGGTGGGCACGCTCGGAGCCGCCGAACGCCTTGACCACGGCGATGCCCTGCACGAACTCCACCACGGAGGTGGCGATGCGGCCCATCGCCGCGTCGAAGTCCTGCTGCTCACGGGTACGCGCCGGAGTCATCAGCAGCGGGACGTGCGCGATGGCCAGCAGCACGGGGATCAGCGTGATCAGGGTGAGCCGCCAGTCGACGGTGAGCAGGTAGACCAGTGACACCAACGGCACCACGAAGGCGGAGACCAGCTCGCCGGGCGCGTGGGCGATGAAGGGGTGCACGGCGGTGACGTCCTCACCGACCACCTTGGCCAACTCGCCACTGCGACGGCGGGCGAGCCAGCCGATCGGGGCCTCCCCGAGGCTGCGGGCCAGCGCCCGGCGCAGCGACAGCTGCACCTTGCCGTCGAGGATGTGACCGAGCCCGGACGACGCTCCGGTGAACACCAGTCTGATGAACAGACCGATCGCACCGATGACCACCGCGGTCCACACGCGGTTAGAATCGACTGGGCCGGGCGACAGGAGCGCACGACCCACCTCGATCACCGCGAACAGCGGCGCCAGCCCCGCGACGGCGCCGATGACCTGTAAGACCACCACCACCGCGAAACTCGGCGCATGGGGACGCAGCAACGGCCCCGTGCTCACCGGCTGCCGTGCCGTGGGAGTGCCTCCCGGTGACGGCGTGGACTGCTCTCCTGCCTCAACGGATTGGGTCGCACTCATCGCTCTCCCGTCCCTATTTTCAAACGTGTTCGAGAATCACTCTACCCTGGCCCCATCCACCGATCTACGGTGAACCGGCAGGGTGTGGACGAACAGCGACCGGCTCGGTGCGAAGATCGGCGACCCGCAGCGGGTCGCCCGGGTCCGGGACGGCGACCTCGGGATAGCCGAGGGCCTCGGTCAGCTCCTTCCAGGCGGTGGCGACGGCCAGGTGCCGCTGACCGCCCCGCAACGGGTCGACCCCCGATTCGACCCGTTCGCGCAGGTCGTCGAGGGCGGTCAGCACCCCGTCCCCCCACAGCTCACGCACCACACCCGACCAGGTGGGCGACTGCGGCGCACCTACGTAGTCAGCGGTGGGTCCGAGCACGTCCGACCACCGCGTGTCCGCGTCCGCCGATCCGGAGAGGAAGATCCCCTCCGGATCGGCCGGCGCGCGCAGCACCGGACTCCACAGCACCGGGCCATGGGTGTTGGCCAGCATCACGTTACCCGCGTCGGTGCCCACGGTGATCCGGTGCAGCAGCAGGCTCGTACTGTCGTCGCCCGCCTGCATCCGGTTCTCCACCCGCAGCGTCAGCGGCACCCCGGCGACCTGTCCGTCCACGCTGGCCAGCGGGCGTCCGGCGCGGTCACCGACGGCTGACAACGACCACGGACGCAGCCCGTCGAAGACCTGCGCGAGGATGTCGATCAGGTCGAAGCAGACCTGCACCGCGCAGATCGCGTCGACGAAGACCGGCTTGCGCAGCCGGACCAGCGTGCGGGCGGCCGAGATGAACTGCCGCACCGGCTCCACGTGCGGGTAGAAAGTGTTGACCACGTACTGCGCTTCGGCGCGGCGCGCGGTACGCAGACAGTCCGCCAACTCCGCCGGGTGCACCGGGTGTTCCTGCAACACGTGGATACCACGGCCGAGCAGTTCCTTGGTCAGCTCGACGCCCGGCCCGCCGCCGACCGCGGTCGAGACCACCACGCAGGCGGCGTCGACGTCCTGCGGCAGGTCGGCGACCGAGGAGTACAGCGGGACGCCGTACTCCTTCGCCAGGGTCACCGACCGGGTGCTGCCCCGCGCCAGGATGCCGGCGAGTTCGTACCGCTGTGGCGCGCGGGCGATGGCCGACAGGTAGACCTGACCGAACCGGGTGCCGCAGACGACGACCCGCATCGGCCGGGACGGGGAGTCGCTCATCGGTCCACCACCGTCGCCGCCGCGATCACCGTCGCCACGTTGGGCGGTCGGAGGCAGCTGACGTGGTCGCCGGGGACGTCGACGACGGTCAGCTCACCGAGACAGACCTCCGGCCAGAAGCGGGCCGCCTCGGCGCCGGCCCCGGGGAGCAGGTCCCGGGCCGCCGTGGGACGCACCAGGGTGATGTCGCCGGCGTACGGCTCGGGCTCGTGCCGGGCCACCGCCCGGAGGGTCCGCCCGAAGACGGCGTGCGCCGTGGCGACCCGCGCCGGGCCACCCCACGCCGGGTCCGTCGCGGCGACCGCCTCGTGCAGCTCGCGGTGCAGCTCGCCGACGGTACGCCGACCGAGGGCACCGAACCGCTCGGCGACCTCGGTCAGTTGCTCGTCACCTTCGAGCGAAGCCAACACGCCCGCCGGCACCACGCCCGGCGATCCGGCCAGTACGGTGGCGACCGCCCGGTCCACCGTCGCCTCGTCGGCGGGCCAACCGAGGGCCGCCGGATCGATGCCGGCGGACTGCCCGAAGGCGTAGTCCGTCACCAGTCCGTCGTCCACCTGGTACGGCACCCGCTGTCCGGACACGACCGTCAGGCGTACGGTCGTCCCGGCCTCACTCAACGCCCGGGCCACCTCCAGGGCGACCGAAGCGCCGAGGCAGTAGCCGATCACGTCGACGTCGTCGAACCCGGCGGCCCGGATCTCGCCCGCGTAGCGCACGGCCAACTGCTCGACCAGCGTGGCCGGGTCGCTGTCCGCGCTGACGGCGTCGTCGGGCGCGACGAGCCCGAAGACCGGCCCGGCCGCGCCGAGCCCGGCGGCCAACGCCCGCAGCGCCGTCAGGCTGCCCGTACCGTCGTGCACGAGAAGTCTCACCGGCCCCTGGGCGGAGCCACCGAGCGGGACCAGGGCCGATCGCCGAGCCGGCTCGGCCACCGCCGGGGCCGGTGTCGTCTCCGCCACCAACCGCGTCGCCAGTCCGGCGACCGTGGGCTCGTCGAGCAGGGCACGCAGCAGTACGTCGAACGGGAACCGGGCGGCCTCGGGCAGCTGTTCGCGTAGCTGGCCGACGAACCGCGCGGCCAGCAGGGAGTTGCCGCCCGCGTCGAAGAAGCCCAGCTCACGGCTGGCTGGTTGGCCGCCGAGCACCTCGCTCCACAGGTCGGCGATGCGCTGCTCGACACCCGGCCGGGGCGGTTCGGACCGCCCGTCGGGCACCGCGGTCGGCGTGGGCGCGGACTCCAGCAGCCGTTTACGGTCGATCTTCCCGTTCGCGGTCAACGGCAACGCCTCGACGACGCGTACCCGCGCCGGGACCATGTAGGCGGGCAGCCGGTCGGCCACCCAGGCGACGACCTCGCCGGGGTCGACGGTGCCGCCGGGCCGCTGCGGCACCACGAACGCGACCAGCGCGCGTTCGAGGGTGTCGTCGCCCGCCGCCAGGACCACGCAGCCGCTGACCGCCGGGTGTTCGCCGAGCACCGCCTCGATCTCGCCGAGTTCGATCCGGTGGCCACGGATCTTGACCTGTTGGTCGGCCCGGCCGAGAAACTCGATCTCGCCGTCGGGTAGGTACCGACCGAGGTCACCGGTGCGGTACAGCCGTTCCCCCGTCTCCGGGTGGTGGATGAACCGCTCGGCGGTGCGGACCGGGTCGTTGAGGTAGCCGTCGGCCAGCCCGACACCGGCGATGAAGAGTTCGCCGGGGACCAGGTCGGGTCGGTCGCGCAGCGCGGAGTCGAGCACGTGGAACCGTTGGTTCGCCAACGGCACCCCGTACGGGATGCTGCGCCAGTGCGGCTCCACCGTCCGGATGCGGTGGTAGTTCGACCAGATGGCCGCCTCCGTCGCCCCGCCGAGACTGACCAGTTCGGCGCCGGGCACGTGCCGCGCGGCATGGCCGGGTAGCGACAGCGGGATCCAGTCGCCGGACAGCAGCGCCAGCCGCAGGCTGGACAGGTCGGCCGGCTCCACGTCCAGGTAGTGCATCAGCATCTGCAACTGTGCGGGGACCGAGTTCCACAGCGTGACGCCGTGCGCGGCCACCATCGCCGCCCAGTGTGACGGGTCACCTCGACGCGCCGGGTCGGGCAGCACCAGCGCGGCACCCCGGGCGGGTGGGCCGAACAGGTCGTAGACGGACAGGTCGAAGCTCAACGCGGCGAGGCCGAGCACCCGGTCGGCCTCGGTGACACCGAACCGCTCGTTGATGTCGTGCACCGTGTTGGCGGCGGCCCGGTGGCTGATCATCACGCCCTTGGGCGTCCCGGTCGACCCCGAGGTGTGCATGACGTAGGCGAGCCCGGTCTGCTCCGGCCCGGGGTCGTCCGGGATCTCCGTCACGGGCACCGGCGGCGTCCCCGCCACGTCGACACCGGTGACCTCGGGCGGGAGCATGTCGACCGGGGCGCCCGCGACGACCGCGAACCGGGCACCGCTGTCGACCAGGATGCGGTCCCGACGCACGGCGGGCTGGCCGATGTCCACGGGTACGTACACCCCACCGGCGAGGAGCACCCCGAGCACGCCCACGGCCTGCTCTCGCGACTTGTCGATCAGGACGCCGACGAGGTCGCCGGGTCGGCATCCCCCGGCGCGCAGTCGGGCGGCGACCCCGGCGGCGCGGGTCAGCCAGTCCCCGTACGTCATCGAGCCGGTGGCATCGACGACGGCCACCCGGTCGGGATGCGCGCGGGCGTAGTCGACCAACGGCTCGTGCAGCAGGCCGTCCGGCACGGGCGCGTCGGTCGCGTTCGCGGCGGCCCGGCGTTCCCGTTGCGCCTGCGGCAACGGCTGTGGGTCGACCGCCGCCCACGACGCGTCCTCGGCGGCCAGCCGGTGCAGCAGGTCCACGAACGCGGTGAACATCTCGTCCACGAGATGATCGGGGAAGACCCCCTCGCGGACGTCCCAGTTCATGTCCAGTCCGCCGAACTGGTCACCCACCTGGCAGTCGATCCACACCTGCGGGGTCTGGCTGACGCCGTACACCGGTCTCGGCTTGCGGCCGGCGACCGACGGCTCGCCGCCGCCGACTCCGACGGCGCCGGTGAACACCACCGGCAACACCGCCGCGGCGTCCCGTCCGCGACGCCGGGCGAGTTCGCGCAGCACCTCCACGCCGCTGAACAGGCGGTGGTCGAGGTCGTCGAAGACCCGCTCGCCGAGCGCGCGGGCCTGCTCGGCGAAGCTCGTGCGCTCCGCACGCTCCACCGCGAGCACGCTCAGCGAGGTGAAGTCGCCGAGCAGGTGGTCGACGTGCGGATGCAGCGGCATCCGGTTGAGCACCGGCAGCCCCACACAGAACCGCTCGCTGCCGCTCCAACGGGCGATCGTCTCCGTGTACGCGGCCAGCACGGCGTTGGCGGGAGTGACCCCGTGCTCGGCGGCGCGGGCCTTCAGCGACCGCCACACCCGGTCGTCGACGGTGGCCGCCAGGCGCCGGAACCGTGCCGGCCCGGCAGCCGGATCCTGGTCGTCGCGCAGGGGAAGGGCCGGTGCGCCGGGCAGCTGGTCGATCCGCTCCAACCAGTACGCCCGGTCCCGGGCGTAGCGGTCGGTGTCACGCAGCCGGCGTTCGGCCAGTACGTAGTCCCGGAAGGTGGCCTCCAGCGGCGGTAGGACGCAGTCCGGCTGCCGGTACCTGCGGTCCAGTTCGGCCAGCACCCGTTGCAGGCTGAGCCAGTCCAACGCCATGAAGTCCACCGAGACGTGCAGCAGGCTCCGGTCGGCGGCCAGGGTGAGGCGCAGCTCGTACATCGGCCGTTCACCGGTGGGATGCACCCGGTGGGACAGTTCGTCGCGCACCCGGGCGACCGTCTCCCCCACCGCGTCGGCCGGTGCCCCACGCAGGTCGACCACCGTGATGCCGGTGCCCGGTGGCGCGGGCAACACGCGTTGGGTGCCGTCCTGGTCGATGACCGTCCGCAGTGCGTCGTGGCGGCGTACCAGGCCGTCCCACGCCTGCCGCAGGCGATCCGCATCGATCTCCGCCGGGTACTCGAACTCCTGGTAGAGGTGACAGGAGACCCCGCCGTAGGCGAACGCCGGATTGCGTCCGAACAGGTACGCCGACTGGATGTCGGTCAGCGGGAACGCCTCGTCGCGCTCCTGGGGGTGGTCCCGCCACACCGGATCGGGCCCGCGGACGGCGTCGCCGCTGGTGTCGGACATGCTGGCCAGCAGTTCGGCCTTGCTCCCGCGCAGCCGGGCGAGCAGCTCGTCGGTCATGCTGCCTCGGGGAGCGCGGAACCGCAGCTGTTCGCCCTCCCGCCAGACCTGGATCCCGGCGCTGGCGAACTCGTCGAGCAGGTCGCTGGCGCTCACACCGCACCCTCTTCGAAGTCCTCGGCGGTGTCCCAGCCGGCGGGTCGCGGCTCGCCCTTGGCGTCCCGCAACTCGTCGATGAGCGCGCTCAGCCCGGCGACCGTCGCCGCCCGCATCACGTCGCGCATGGGCAGGTCGACGCCCCACACCCCGCGTACCTCGGCGACGAACCGGGTGGCGAGCAGACTGTCACCGCCGAGCCGGAAGAAGTTCTCGTCGCGGCCCACCGCGTCCAGTCCGAGCAGCTTGGCCCAGCGTTCGGCGACGAAGATCTCGGTGCCGCCCCTCGGCGGGGCGCCCACGTCGCGTGGTCGGTCGACGGCCTGTTCGAGGACCGTCTGGATCCGCCGCCGATCGACCTTGCCGTTGGCGCTGAGCGGCAGCGCGGGCAACACGGCGATGTGGGCCGGCACCATGTGCTCGGGCAACCGTTCCTCGGCCCACCGGCGTACCCGGTCCGGGTCGACCCCGCCCGCAGTCGCGGGACGGTCGGCGGTCAACAGGATCTCGCCGGTAGCCTCGGTGCGCAGCACCCGCACGTCGGTCAGCCCCGCCGCGGCCAACGCCTGCGTCCAACGGTCGGGGCCGTGGAGCCAGCCGGCTCGACCGTCGGCGTCGAGTCGTCCCGCCCGCGCCTCCAGTGGCAGCGCGCTGACCAGCGCCAGCGGCGTCGGGTGGGCGCGTTCGAGCAGGTAGAGCCGACCACCGTCGGCGAGCAGCAGCCCCATGGTCGCCGCCGCGGTCTCCGGGTCGGACATCCGGTGCAGGACGTTGTTCGCCACCACGGCGTCGAAGGCGTGCACGTGCGGTGCGGCGACCGCGTCCGGGCCCTGCACCGCCACCTGGACGCGGTGCCCGTGCTCACGCAGCGACGCCTCGGCCTTGGCCAGGGTCGACCGGGCCGCGCCGAGCAGCGTGTAGTCGACCGCCGTCCCGGACAGCGCCGCCAGCAGTCGGGCCGCGCCCCGGCCGCTGTCGGTCTGCCAGTCGGCCACCGCGCACGGTGACGTGCCACCGCGCTCCTTCAGGTCGTGGCCGACCGCGGCGAGGCACTCGGCGGTGGCGGGCATCAGGTCGTTGAGCGCCTCCGGGGCCAGCACCGGGTCGTCCAGCAACGCGGTGGCGTCGGCGTCGCCGGAGAGGATGGCCGTGTAGAGCGCCGCCGCGTACTCCAGAGTGGTCGCGACCGGCGCCAGGCGCGTGCCGTGGGCGCTCTCCCGGACCCGCTTGGCCCAGTTCGCGTCCGTGACCTCGGCCCACCTCGCTGCGGGTACGAACCCGCCGGACGCCCGGGACAGCACGTCGCGCTGCGCCAGGTAGTCGCACCAGACGTCCACGACCGGCCGTTGCTGGGCGCAGACGGCGAACGGCGTGCTCCCGGGCTCGACCAGCGACGCGACGACCTCGGCCAGCAGCACCTCCACCAGCTGATGTTCGAGCAGCAGCGGGTCGTCCCCGGTCGGCGTGCCCGTCGGCGGCAGGAACTCGTCACCGGGCCGCCCGGGAGCCGGCGCGGCGGCCGGACGATCGACGTCCGGTGTCGAGGAACGCTCGACCACCGCGGCGACCACCTCGCGTCGACCGTCGGTGACGACGACGGCGACGGCCTGGGCCACCTCGGGGTACGCGGTCAGGCAGGACTCGATCTCGCCCAGTTCGACCCGGAAGCCGTTGATCTTCACCTGCTGGTCGAGGCGGCCCAGGAACTCCAGGTTGCCGTCGGGCCAGTACCGGCCCAGGTCACCGGTGCGGTACCAGCGCTCGCCGTCCACCAGCGGGAAACGGAGCGCGCTCAGCTCGGCGTCGCCCCGGTAGCCCACCGCCACCCCGGCACCGCCGATCCACAACTCGCCCGGCACCCAGTCGGGACAGTCCCGGCCACGGCTGTCCACCACCCGGAACTTCTGGTTCCGCAGCGGCACACCGTACGGGATCGACCGCCAGTCGGCGGGCACCTCGACGACCTCGAAGGAGTTCGACCAGATCGCCGCTTCGGTGGCACCACCGAGCGAGATGAACCGGCACCGGCCGTCGGTCGCACCGGCCAGCCTGCCGGGCAGGTCGAGACCGATCCAGTCGCCGGAGAGCAGGGCGAGCCGCATCGTGGCGGGCAGATCGGCGTCGTCGGCGGCGGTGAGCAGCATGTCCAGCAGGGCGGGAACCGTGTTCCACACGGTCACCCCGTGCCGACGGCACAGCGCCAGCCACTCGGCGGCGTCGCGTCGGCCGGACTCGGGTACCAGCACCGCGGCGCCACCCACCGCGAGCAGACCGAAGATGTCCCACACCGAGAGGTCGAAGTCCAGCGCGGAAACCGCCAGGACACGGTCGGCCGGGCCGACGTCGAACCGCTCGTTGATGTCCTCGACGGTGTTCACCGCCGCCCGATGGGTGAGTTCGACCCCCTTCGGCAGGCCGGTGGAGCCCGACGTGAAGATCACGTACGCGGCGTCGTCGGGGTCGGCGGAGACCGGCGCGGCCAACGGCTCGGCCGCCTCGGCGGCCTCGATGGTGAGGATCTCGGCAGCCGCACCGGCCGGATCCAGCAGCCCACTGCCGTCGAGGACGACCTGGACGCCGCTGAGTTCGAGGATGCGGGCGCGACGCTCGGCGGGCTGGTCCACCCCGATCGGGACGTACGCCGCACCGGCGGCGAGCACGCCGAGGACGGCCACGATCTGCGGTACGCCCTTGGGCGCCAGCACGGCCACATACGATCCCCGGCCCACGCCACGTTCGGCGAGCGCGCCGGCGACGCGGAGGGCACGCGCGGCGAGTTCGTCGTGGTGCAGCACCTCCTGCTCGCCCCAGAGCAACGCGGGTCGTCCGGCCCGTGCGCCGGCCTCGGCGAAGAACCGGGTGTGCAGCAGGTTGTCGGTCATCGTGCGGGTGGTCGAGTTGACCGCCGCCCGCGTGCGTCGGGTCGCCTCGGGCAGGGCGATCTCCGGTACCGTGCTCGTCCACGCGCCGGCGAGCAGGTCGCGGACCAGCGTCTCGTACGCGGACAGCATCGCGTCCAGCATGCCGTCGGGGAACAGCGCCTCGACGGCGTCCCACACCAGGCGTACGGTGCCGTCGGCGGTGCGGTAGATCTGGTGGTCGAGCCAGATCTGCGGGGTCTGGGAGATCATCCACGTCGGCTCGCCGAAACGGGCGGCGAACTCCTCCGGGATCAGCGGAGCCGACAGGTCCACAGAGAACACGACGGGTGCCGTACGGGGTGCCTCCGGATCCGCGCGGGTGAACTCGCGCAGCACGTCGACACCGGTGTACGCGGCGTGCCCGATGTCCTCGTGCATCTGCCTCTGCAGCGTGCGCGCGCGGTCGGCGAAGCTGTCGCCGGAGAGGTCGACCTCCAACAGCACCAGCCCGGAGAAGTCGCCGACCAGTCGGGGCATCTCGGGATGCACGTCGAGATCACGGTCGAACAGCGGCAGGCTGAGCAGGAAGTGCTCGTCCCCGCTCCACCGGCTCAGCACCGTGGCGTACGCGGTGGCCAGCACCGCCGCGGGCGTCAGCCCCGCCTCGTTGGCACGACGCTCCAGCTCCCGCCACTCGGGCACGGTGAGGTCGAAGTAGCGACGGGCGAAGCGTTGCACGGTGAGCGCGTCCGGGTCGACCGCGAGCGGCAGCTTCGGGCCGCCGGGCAACGTCGGCAGTCGGCGCTGCCAGTACGGGCGGGCCCGTTCCCGCTCGTCGGCACGGGTGCCGGCCTGCTCGGTGAGGTACTGGCCGAAGGTGTAGCCGACCTCGCCGAGCGCCTCCGGGTCGTCGTACAGGGCGACCAGGTCGGAGAGCATCACCCGGAAGCTGGCCAGGTCCACGGCCAGCAGGTCGATGTTGAAGTGCAGCCGGTCCACCCCGCCGGGCAGCCGGGTCAGCAGCACGTCGACCACCTCGCCCCGGCCCACCTCCAGGATGCGGTGGGATAGCCGGTCCCGCAGCTCCAGCGCGGCGGTCGCCGCCTCGTCGGCGCTGCGATCGCGCAGGTCGTGCACGGTCAGCCCGGGCCACGGGGACTCCGGCAGGATCCGCTGGGTAGCGTCCTCGTCGAACCGCGCCCGCAGCATCGGATGGCGGGCCAGCAACGCCCGGACCGCCCGTTCGAGTCGCTGGGCGTCCACGGCGGTCGAGTCGAACTCAAGGTAGTTGTGGCAGCCGACGCCGCCGAGCGCGTGGTCGCCCGAGCGACCGAAGAGGTATGCCTGTTGCACCGGGGTCAGCGGAAATGCCGCGTCCGGGTCGTGGCGCTCGACGTCGGGCACCGGCGGGGTGGACGCCGAGGGCTCGGACGCAGCCACGGGTACGCCGACCAACTCGACCCAGGCCGACAGTCGCGGGTCGGTGGCCAGTTGGGTGAACGTCACCTCGGCGCCGGTGGCGTTGAGCCGGCTGGCCAGCCGCATCAGGTGCAGCGACTGGAGGCCGAGTTCGAACAGGTTGCTGTCGTCGTCCGCTGTGGTCAGCTCCATGCCGAGCAGTTCGGACACCGCAGCGCGCAGGGCGTCCCGATCCGTCCCGGCGCCGCAGTCGGTGTTCTCCGATAACATTCTCTAGCTCCCTTGCGCGCTATCGACTCCGCTGCGGAATGTTCGAAATACGTCGACGGGCGGGATGCGAGATTGATGCCGGACTAACTGTCGACATCAACGCCGACACCTGACACCGACCCTAACAGCAGCCCGCAGCGCCGAGCAATGCATCACCACCGCATGGGTGGCCGTGAATATCGTGGGTAACGCCATGAGAATCACACATCGACGCCCACCTACCGGTCGACGCCCATCATTTCGGAAAGGGAATCACCCAGCCGCGTTCCCGGAACACCGAGATCGAAGGACAGATCGAAGTGGTTCCGCGACGGCACGACGAGGTCGGTCACCCGGCCGCCGCCGGCCCGCACGGCGTCGACGAACTCCCGGTGCTGCCGACCGAACTCGTCGGTCTCGTTCTCCCCCCGCGCGACGACCAGCGGCGGCAACGCCGACGGCAGCCGGTGCATGGGGCTGCACTCCCGCGCCGTGCGCGGATCCAGCCCGAGCACCTCGTTCACGTACGTCCGGCGCACCGGCTCGAGATCGTAGACGCCACTGAGCAGGACCGCGCCCGTCACCGCCCGGTCGGGACGCTTCCCGTGCCGCTGCCAACCGACCTCGTCGAGCAGGGACATGACGGCCAGGTGCGCGCCTGCGGAACACCCGCTCAGGTAGATCGACGAGGGGCTCGACGGCAGTTGCGCGGCGTTGCGGTCCAGCCAGCGCACTCCCTCGGCGACCATGTCGACGATCTCCGGCAGCCGGTACCGGGGGGCCAGGCCGTATCCCAACGCCGCGACGGAGATGCCGCGCGGCACCAGGTCCAGCGCCATGAAGGACGATTCGAGTCGACTCAACTCCTGCCAGTACCCGCCGTGGATGAACACCAGCAGGTTTCCGCCCGCCCCGGCAGCCGGGAAATAGTCGAGCAATTGCTCCGGGCGCGGGCCGTAGCGTATGCCGGAATGCACCTCGAGCCGGTCGCGCGCCAGTGCGCTACGTTCCGCGTACTCGCGCAGGAAAACGTTGATGTCCGGAACGCACGAACTCGGCGAGTACTGAATATCCAGGGATCGTTGGTCGTACGTCAGATACACGTCTCTTCGCTTCCGGTGCCGGAACAATTACTGGCCGTCGGCTTCGTCTCCGGCACCTCGATGTACCGGAGACGAAACCGACGACACGCTCTCAGAGACCGGCGCGCATGGCGGCGAAATACTCGTTCTGCGTGGGCAGTTCCTGCACCAGCTTCTGGGCCTTGGTGCGGATGCGCTCGAACTCCGCCATCGCCGCCCGCTCGTCGGCGAACTCCAGCGCCGGCGAGTGCCGCACGTCGATGCCGCCCGCGCCGAGCAGGATGCAGTTGTACGAGTAGGGCGGCAGACCGTGGTAGTACGGGTAGATCGACTCGGAGTCCGGCACCTTGTGCTGCCAGATCTCCAGGCGCTCGGCGAGCGAGTCGGGGATCGTACGGGTCTTGGTGTCCTTCCAGTACTGGTTGTCGACCCGCTTCGCACCCCGGTAGTGCAGGCAGAGGAACTCACGCACGCCGTCCATGACATGCGAGACGGACTTGTTGTACTGCTCCCTCAGCAGGTCGTCACCGCGCCCGGCCGGGAAGTACTTGACGATCTGCTCGATGGCGTGGTGGATGAAGAAGATGCCGGTCGACTCCAGTGGCTCGACGAAGCCGCTGGCCAGACCGACGGCGACACAGTTCTTCACCCACGAGCGGCGGCTGCGGCCGATGCGCATCCGGATGTGGTTCGCCGGCACGTCGGCCGCCTCCGGCCCGACGAACTCGCGCAGCGTCCGCTCCGCCTCCTCCGGCGTGGTGTACTCACTGGCGTAGACGTAGCCGGTGCCGATGCGGCTGATCAGCGGGATCGTCCAGATCCACCCGGCCTCCTGCGCGGTCGCGGTGGTGCACGGCCGCAGCGGCTTGCGGTCCATGTCCAGCGGCACCTGGAGGGCGACCGCGCTGTCGTTGGGCAGCGTGTCCTGGTAGGACACGAACGGCTCGCCGAGCGCCTTGTTCAGCAGCAACGCCCGGAAACCGGTGCAGTCGACGAAGAGGTCGGCGGCGAGTTCACCGTGCTCGGCGGTGCGTACGTGCGAGATGAACCCGTGTTCGTCGAGCGCCACGTCCACGACGTTGTCGACGATGTGCTTGACGCCCCGCTCGGTGGAGTAGCCGGTCAGGAACTTCGCCAGCAGGTGCGCCTCGAAGTGGTACGCGTAGGGGATCTGCGCACCCTGGTACTCCGCCATGGTCGACCGGGCCGTGGTCTCGTCCTGGTTCTGCTCGACGAATCCCTGGTCGACCAGGCTCCCGTCGAGGTACCGGGGGGAACGCTCGGCGTCACACAGCGACGCCATCACGAAGCAGTCCTTGTCGAACCGCGACGTCGTCGGGTAACGCAGCCACCAGTCGCTGAGGGGGAACCCGTCGACCGAGGCCATCTGCTCGAACGGGTGGTAGAAGTGGTGGCCCGGCTCGCGCCAGTTCTCGAACCGGACGGCCAGCTTGTAGGTGGCGTTGCAGGCCGGCATCCAGTCGGACTCTTTGAGCCGTAAGAACTCGAAGAAGTGCCGGATGTCGCTGAAGGTCGCCTCGCCGACGCCGATCGTGCCGACGCTCGCCGACTCGACGACGGTGACGTCGATCCGGCCACCGAAGGCGGCTGCCAGGTACGACGCGGTCATCCAACCGGCCGTACCACCACCGACGATGACGACTCGCTGTGTCCTGCCGGGCTCGCGCGTGTTCTTGGCGGCGGCACCACTGACAGTCATTGCGGTTCCTCCTTGTACCCGATTACCCGGGACTCGACGAAAGGGGTGTGCTTCGGCTCAGTGCTGGTCGACCCCGCCGCTGATCGCTGGCGTCAGGACCTCCGGGAACAACGTGCGCTCAGTCGACCGCCACAGGTAGGCGGCACCGGCCGACCCGGCCGTGCCACGGGCCGCGCCGAGGAACTGCTCGGCCAGTTGGGCATGGCGGGCACGCCACGAGCGCACCGCGTCGTCGAAGGCCACCAGGGCGGCGCGTACCCGCTCGACCGACCTCAGGTCACCGACAATCCGTGCCCGGTCGCGGTACTCGGCGAAGGCGCACGACAGCGACTGCTCCTCGCAGCGGGCGACGAGCCGAGCCCGTTCTCCCGAGGTGAACCCTGGCGTGTTGAGGAAGCGCGGGTCCCGGGCCCCGCACAGGAACTCGATCTCCCGATACTGTGCGGACTGGAAGCCGCTCGACGAGCCGAGGGTCGCTCGGATCTCGTCGAACGACTCGGGTGCCAGCGTGCTCAGAACGTCGAAGTGTCCGCTGAGCACCCGCATCGCCGACGGTAGCCGTTCGATGTGGTCAGCGGCGTCGTCCGCCCGGTCGCGGTTCAACGCGTCCCGAGCGGACTCGAGGTGTCGCAGGATGACCGCGAACCACAGCTCGCACGCCTGGTGGGCGGCGAAGAAGAGGGTTCGGTCCGGCTCGTCGCGCACGCAGGCGATGTCGAGCAGTTCCGCCAGCCTGAGGATCTCCCCGTACGCACGGTCGCGCTTGGTGTCCGTCGGATTGGTCATCGGTGTGCAGGCCCTCCTCAGCAAGGTGCAGCGACGGTGGCTCAGCGGCGCTGAAGCTCCCGCCGCCCCGCGCGCAGGGCGTTCTTGTCGATCTTTCCCACGGGGGTACGAGGCAGATCCGGCACGACGACCAACTCGTCGGGCAGCTTGTACGGCGCCAACCCACGGTCGCGGATGTGCTCCCGGATGGTGCGCAGTGACAACGGCGTCGCCGCCGCCTCCGCCTCGGCGGTGAGTACCACGAACACGCAGATCCGCTCGTCGACGGCGTCGTCGGGAATGCCGACGACCGCCGCGTCCCGCACCGACGGGTAGGTCAACACGTGGGCCTCCACCTCCTCGGCGGAGACCTTCTCGCCGAAGTGGTGGATGATGTCCTTGAGCCGGCCCTCGATGACGATGCGCCCGTCCTCGGTCAGCTTGGCCAGGTCGCCGGTGCGGTAGAACCCGTCGGCGGTGAACGCCCGACGGTTGTGCTCCGGCGCGGCGAAGTACCCCCGGATCGTGTACGGGCCACGGGTGAGCAGCTCGCCGGTCACCCCGGCCGGAAGCTCGCGGTCCTCGGCGTCGACGATCTTGACCTCGTCGTCCGGGCAGATGGGCGTGCCCTCGGTGGTGTAGACCACCTCCAGCGGATCGTCGAGCCGGGTGTGGGTGATCAGGCCCTCGCCGATGCCGTAGACGTTCATGATGCGGCACTTCAGGCCCGACCTGACCCGCTCGGCCGCGGCGGGGCTGAACTTCGAGCTGCCCACCTGGAGGGTCATGCCGCTCATGTCGACCGGCATGAACTGCGCCGCCTCGGTCCACAGCAGGGCCAGCGCGGGGACCAGTGCGGTGTGCGTGACCCCCTCCCCACCGATCAACGGGAAGACGTGGTCCGGGCTGGGGTTGGCGGCCAGGACGGCCTTCCCGCCGAGGAGCAGCGCGCCGAGCACACCCGGGCAGCCGAGCGCGGCGTTGTGCGGTACGGGGTTCGCGGCGAGATAGACGCTGTCCGCGCCGAACCCGGTCACCTCGGCGCACGCGAAGATGTTGTAGGCGTAGTCGTCGTGGGTGCGGGGGATCAACTTCGGCACACCCGTCGTCCCGCCGGACAGCAGCAGTAGCGCGATCTCCGAGGCGTCGACCGGGGGCAGCGTACGCGGTTCGGACTTGACCAACTCGGCCAGCGGGGTGAACTCGGCGCTGTCGCCGACGATCACGACGTGCCGCATGCTCGGCACGTCGGCGACGATCTCGCGAGCCAGCGCACGGTGGTCGAACCCCTGGAAACGGTCCGGACCGATGTAGGCCACCGCGTCCGAGGCACGGGCCAGGTGGGTGATCTCGTCCCGGCGGTGACCGGGCAGGGCCAGCACCGGTATCGCGCCGATGCTGAACACCGCCAACAGGACCGACAGGAATTCGTTCACGTTCGGCAGGTGCAGGATCAGCCGGTCGCGACTGCCGACACCGAGGTCGAGCAGGCCCGCGGCGATGCGATCGGCCTCGTCCGCCAGCTCCGCGTAGGTGACGCGACGAGTGGCGTCCACTGCGGCGATCCTGTCCGGATGGCGGCGGACGCTGTCGTCGAAGAGCTGCCGAAGGGAAAGACCTCGCCAGTAGCCCGCTTGGCGGTAGCGTTCGGCGACATCGGGCGGCCAGGGCACGAACCCGTCGAGCATGTGTCTGTCCTCCTTCGGTACGGCGATAACAGATTCCGGTAGCAGCCCAGGGGCCGCGTCACACCCGACAGAGCCTTGACAGATTGTCTAGATGATCAAGCGGCCTCGGTGACGCTCGATATCGTGAGCCGAACACGGAGATCCAATCGGGGTTGGTTACGTACGCTCACCAGCGTCGAAGAACCCACCGCACGGCTGGTCTGTTTTCCGCACTCCGGAGGCACGGCGGCGGTGTACCGCCCCTGGTCGACGGCGCTGCCGGCCGACGTGGCGCTGCACGCCGTGCAGTACCCGGGCCACGCCGACCGACTGGCCGAGCCGCCCGCCGACAGCATCGCCGAGATGGCGACCCAGGTGGCCGCGGAGCTACGACAGCTGCCGCCCGTCCGGTGCGCGCTGATCGGACACAGCCTGGGCGCGCTGGTCGCCTACGAGACCGCCCGCGCGATGCGGGACAGCGGCGCCCCCGTGCACCACCTGTTCGTCTCGGGCGCGGCCGGGCCGTGGCTGGCCGGTGGCGGCACCACCCACCGACTCGGTGACGACGAACTGTGGTCGTCGGTCGTGCGACTCGGCGGGATCGAACCGGAGATCGCCGACCAGCCCGAACTGCGCGACCTGCTGCTGCCCGTACTGCGGTCGGACATCACCCTGCACGAGACCTACCGCCCGGCACCGGAGGCCACGCCGCTGGAGTGCCCGGTGCGGGGCTACTACAACACCGAGGACCCGCTGGTCGACGCCGATCAGGTGGCCACCTGGGCGGCGGTCAACGACGGGGAATTCAGTATGCGAGCCCTGCCGGGGGGTCACTTCCGGTTGCTGTCCCACCCGGACGAGATGGTCGCCGACATCATGGCGGCCCTGACAGAGAGCGGGGTACGGCGATGAGCCTCGACGGCACTTCGGTCGTCGTCACCGGCGCCGCCACCGGCATCGGCCTGGGAATCACCGAGTGCCTGGTGAAATCGGGCGCCAAGGTGACGGTCGTCGGCCGCCGCGAGGAGCCGCTGCGGGTGCTGGCGGACCGCCACCCGTTCGCCGTGGCGGTGGTGGCGGCGGACGTCTGCGCCCCCGGCACCGCCGAGCGGGTCGTCGCGGTCGCCACGGAGACCTTCGGCCGCCTCGACGCGGTGGTCAACAACGCCGGCATGGCCCAGTTCGGCCCGATCGACACACTCGACCCGGCACGGTTCGACGAGATGTTCGCGGTGAACGTCCGCGCGCCCGCCGACCTGATCCGGTGCGCGCTGCCGCAGCTGCGGGCCAACAAGGGCAGCGTGGTCAACATCTCCTCGGTCGGCGGCGTGCTGTCGATGCCGGGTCGTGCCTACTACGGCGCGACCAAGGCGGCCCTCAACAGCCTCACCCGTTCCCTGGCCCGCGAACTCGCCCCGGACGTACGCGTCAACGCCATTCTCCCGGGCCCGGTGGACACACCGTTGTGGACCAACGCCGGACTGGACGACGCCGGCATCGAGCGGCTGCGGACCGACCTGACCGCGGCGACCCCGATGGGCCGTTTCGGCGACCGCACGGAGATCGGCCAATGGGTCTGCAACCTGCTCGATCCGGCGTTGTCCGGCTGGGTCACCGGCGCGCTGATTCCCGTCGACGGCGGCCGCACGGCATGAGCCCCGCCCAGTCAGGTACCAACCCTTCACGGAACAGAGGTGGTCAGAGCGTGAGCCCCGAAATCTCGTCCGCTGCCAGCTTCATCCCCTCCTCGTGTCTGCACACCATCTTCCGCGCCGCCCAGGACATGGAGCAGCGCACCGGCGCGGAGGTGGTCAAGCTGCACGTCGGTGACCCGTACTTCCATCCCGCCGACAACGTCGCCGACGCGTTCGTGGCCGCGGTGCGGCGTGGCGACACCAAGTACACCGGGCCGGAGGGCCTGCCCGAGCTGCGCGAGGCGACGGTCGAGAAGCTGCGTACGGACAACGGTGTGGACACCGTCGTCGACCGGGTGCTCGTCACGCCGGGCTCGTGCGAGGGACTCGCCGCCCTGCTGCAAACCCTCACCGAGCCCGGGGCCGAGATCCTCCTGCCGGAACTGCACTGGCCGGTCCACCTTCAGCAGAGTCTGCTCGCCGGTCTCCGGCCGGTCCTGTACCCGCTCGGGCCCGGCTTCCGACCCGACGTCGAGCAGATCGCGGCCGCCGCCAGCCCACGCACCAAGGTGCTGCTGATCAACTCGCCCGCCAACCCCACCGGTGTCGTGCTGAACCCCGACGAGATCCGGGCCCTGCTCGACCTGGCCCGCACCCGGGGCTGGCACGTGGTCAGCGACGAGGCGTACGAACACTTCTGCTACGAACGCGAGCATCTCTCCGTAGCGTCCCTGGAACGCGACGTCCCGGTCGACGAGCGCATCGTGCACAGCGTCTTCAGCTTCTCCAAGAGCTTCGCGATGACCGGCTACCGGCTCGGGTACGTCGTGCTGGCCAACGACCGCGCCGCCGATGTCATGCGGGTGGTCCAGGAGGCGAACATCATCGGCACCTCCACCCCGGTGCAGCACGCCGGAGTGGCCGCGCTGGCCAGCCGGCACGACGCCGCCGCCACCAACCGGAAGCTGGTGCAACGCAACCGCGACGTGGCCCTGCCACCGCTGGTCAAGGCCGGACTGCTGAGCGACCTGCCCGCAGGTGGCTGGTACGCGATGCTGGACGTGGCCCGGACCGGGCTGGACGCGGAGACGTTCGCGCTGCGCCTGCTGGAGCGCAAAGGTGTCGCCGTGGTCGCCGGCAACGGCTTCGCCATGCGTCCCGAACTCGACGACCGGGGCCACATCCGTGCCCACGACTTCGCACCCTGGGCGCGGCACCTGGTCCGGGTCGCGTTCTGTGTGGATCCCGGCTGGCTGGAGACCGGCGTACGCAAGATCCTGGAGTTCGTCGACGAATGCGGCGAAGAGGGTCCCCGATAGACCGGTCGCGCCGATCACCTGCCGTCGGGTTCTGCCCGACCGGCAGGTGCGGCGATCCGCAAGGCTCCCTGTGCGTTCGAGCGAGGAGGTGGGCAACACCATGCCGGAGCCCGTCACAGGCACCGTGACGTCACCGCTGGTCGACCCGGCGCAGTTCCGTTCCCTCATGGCCACACATCCCGCCGGGGTCGCCATCGTGACGACCACGGCGTCGGACGGCGTGCCGTGGGGACTGACCTGCTCGTCGGTGTGCAGCGTCGCGCTACAGCCGCCGACCCTGCTGGTCTGCCTGCGCGCCGCGAGTCCGACACTGGCGGCGCTGCTCGCGGTGTCCACCTTCGCGGTCAACCTGTTGCGCGACCACGCCGAGCGGGCCGCGCAGTTGTTCGCCTCCGGCGCGCCGGACCGGTTCGAGAAGGTCGCCTGGGCCCCGGATCCGGCATCCGGCATGCCGCACCTGGTCGACGACGCCCACACGACCGCGGACTGTCGCGTCAGCAACGCCATGCCCGTCGGTGACCACGTCGTGGTCTTCGGCACGGTGTTGCGGATCCGCGCCCACGCGGTCGCCCCGGTCAGCCCGCTGCTGTACGGCATGCGGCGGTACTGGTCGCTGGCCGGCACCCCGCCGTCCGAACCGTCCGGGCCGGATCCGGACGCTCGACGGTGAACGAGACCTGGAGTTGAGATGAGCAGTGTCCGCACCAGCGCCCAGCAGGGCGCACCGCGTTCCTCCGGCCCGAAGGCCCGGATCCCCGACTGCCCGCTGGGACGCACCGTGGAGACGGTGGGCGCCTGGTGGACGTTGGAGATCCTGCACGAACTGTTCAACGGCCACACCCGGTTCGCGGCCATCCGAACCAACCTCGAGACACCCACCGAACTGTTGACGGAGCGACTCGACGACCTGTGCACCCGGGGCCTGATCGAGCAGGTCGCCGACGTCGCGGGCGCCGAGGACCGGGAGTACCGACTGACCCCCCTGGGCCGGACGCTTCGTCCGCTGCTGCTGGTCATCGCCGCCTGGGGCAACCACCGGCTGGCCCCGGAGGACCGCAGCGTCGTGCTGGTCGACACCGAGACCTCGGCGGAGGTGGACCCGGTCGTGGTGGACCGGCGGACGGGTCGGCGGATCGACACCGAGAACGTGGTGTTCGCTCGCGGACCGAAGGCCAGCGAGAAGGTCGCGGCGAGATACCCGAAGATCATGCTGGCCACCTGAGTGCCGTCAGGAGGGGTGGCGGTGCCCCGCCGCGTGCGAGCCGTGGAACGGGGTGCTGACGCCGTCGTAGCGCAGGTGCAGCATCATGCCCTGTTCGGCGTGCGGCAGGTTGTGGCAGTGGTTCATCCAGATGCCGGGGTTGTTCGCCTGGAACGCCACCTCCCACACCTCGCCGGGGCGTACGTCGAAGGTGTCCATCCAGAGCGGACTGCCCTCGGCGGGCTTGCCGTCGCGGGACAGGATCAGCACCGGATGACCGTGCAGATGCCACGGATGGGTTTCCAGACTGCGGTTGACCACGGTGAAACGCACCACGTCGCCCTCGGTCACGATCTGGTCGGGGATCGACGGATGGCCCCGCCCGTTGACCGTCTGCGCGAACGCGGGCCGCCCGTCGACCATGGCCACCCCACGGTCGAGCACGAGGGTGAAGTGCCGGTCCGGGGTCGCCGTACGCAGGGGCACCGGTGCCGAGGTGCCGTAGGTGAGCAGGTCCAGTTCCGGCCAGCCGGCCGTGTCCTGCGTGGCCGCCTCGCCGTCGGGCGCGTCCGGTCGGGGTCGCACCCACACGGCGGCCACGCCGTCGACGAACAGCGCCACGGGGGTCTCCGGCATGGCGAACACCAGGTCGCGGCGCCCACCCGCGGCGACCCGCAGCGCCGTCCGGCTCGTCTCACCGGGCCCCTGTAGGTCACGGCCGTCGACGGCGACCACCCGGAACCCGGTGCCCGCCAGCGCGAAGCGACGCGGGTCGGAGTCGGTGTTGACCAGGCGCATCCGGACCGTCGCGCCGGCCGGCGCGACATGCTCGACGCCCGCGACCGCCGGGCCGCCGTTGAACGTGTGCACCGGAACGACCACGTCGAGATCCGCCGGCTGGGGATCCGCGCGGGGTGTCACGACGAGGACTCCGTAGAGGCCACGCCGCACGCCGACGTGGGACACGTGATGGGTGTGGTACCAGTAGGTGCCGACCTGGTCGGCGCGGAACCGGTAGTCGAAGGTGGCTCCGGGGTTCACCTTCGGCTGGCTGAGGCCGGCCACTCCGTCCTCCCCGCAGGGCACGTCGTAGCCGTGCCAGTGCAGGGTCACCCCCTCGTCGATGTCGTGGTTGGCCAGCGTCACCTCGACGAGGTCCCCCTGGGTCGCGGTGATCTGCGGGCCGGGGGCCACGCCCTCGAAGGTCCAGGCGTCGACGTCCTGCCCCGACGGCAGCCGCACGGCGGCCTTGCGGGCGGTCAGCTCGTAGGCGCGTCGTACGCCACCCGGCGCGGGTGTGTCGGGCCCGCGCAGGTCGGCCACCGAGACCGGGGAGGCGCCGGACGGGCCGGGACCACCACCGGCCGTGTGTTTCGGCGCGGAGGACAGCAACGTCAGGCCCACGCCGGTGCCGGTGGCGCCCACTGCGGCCACACCGCCGGCGACGCCGAGGAAACCGCGACGGGACAGGCTCGGCCCGGCATCCGGGTTCGCCTCCCCCGCCTCGAGGGGCGCGGCCAACGATCGCGCGGTCAGCAGCACCGCCGCCAGCACCAGACCGACCGTGATCAGTGCCACGGGCAGGGTCAGCGGATACCCGGCCAGGTAGGTGAGCCCGAACCCGGCCAACGCGGCGTACCCGGCGCCGAACAACGCGACGACGCCGGTAGGTCGGTCACCGGCCCGGCCGGACGCCCCGGTGACCCGCGCGTACAGCGGCGGCCCGGCCACCGCCACGGCGATCACCGCGGCCACCGCGAGCAGCGGCATCCCGAGCAGCACCTTCTCCTGGGCGAACCACCAGCCCCGCCCGGCCAGTAGTGCCACCGACACGGCCTTGCCGACGGTCAGCGCCAGCGCCGCGACGAGTAACGTCAGGGCGACCCTGGCGTAGCCGCGTAACGTCGTCACGGCGGCGGCGAGCCACCCGACGGCGGCCAACAGCGCCCAGGCGTGATCCAGGACGGTCAGTGCCGCCGTCGTCATGACCGGGCGGCGTGACTGGTCTCAGTGCTGCTCTCAGTGGGCTGCCAGGCGATCTGGCGTGCCTGACGGACCACCCACAGGGTGACGCCGAAGATGACCAGCCCGTTGACCGCGTGCACGCCGAAGATGAGGTGCCCCGCCTCGGAACCCTCGCCGAAGGACCGGGCCACCTCCCGGATCAGCGACTGGACGAGCACCAGTCCGGCCACCACGGCCGTCCTGCCGATCACCCGTCCGGGCATCCGGGCGAGCGCGGAGACCCCCACGAGCACGATGGCGAACGCGAGCATCGAGTACCCGAGGAAGCGGTGGGGTGAGAACGACTCCTCGATGGGGGCGGTATCGAACGCCCCACTCGCGGCGAGGTAGAACTGCACGACCTCGGCGAACAGCAGCAGCGAGGCCAGACCCGCGAAGAGCTTCTTCATGGGACAGATCGTCGCGTCGCACCGCCCCGCGCGCATGGCACCAAACGCGGCATCCGCTACGCCGATGCGCGTAGCGGACGCCGCTGCGGGTACGTCGCAGGGCGTAGTCGGCCACGCACCGGAGAGTTCGGTCGTTGTCGTAGGATCGCGGCATGAACCTGCGGGTGATGCCGGAACGACTGCGCTCCTGGTTCGCGCGGCGGCCTGCCTGGTTCGTCGACCTGCTGTTGGCGTTGTTCGTCACGGTGATGCAGGTCCAGAGCGTCAGCAAGCACGGTGCCGTCCTCCCCGAGCCGATCGCCCGACCCGTCTCCGACTTCGGGTACGCCGGCTTCGGCCTGGTGGTGGTGAGCGGCCTGGCCATCGCCGTGCGACGCCGGTGGCCGATCGCCGTGTTCGCGGTCACCGGCGTGACCAGCCTGGTCTACTTCGGTCTCGGGTTCCCCGACCGGATGGCCTGCCTCGGTCTCTTCGTCGCCCTCTACACCCTCGCCGCCTACGGCGACGGACGCCGCTCGCTGCTGATCGCCGGCGCGGGCACCGCGGTGCTCGCCGTCGGTTGGCTGGTCGCCGGGGCGGACATCCAGCCGGTGGAGGCCGTGGGTTGGGTGTTCCTCCGGATCGGCGCATCGGTCATCAGCATCACGCTCGGCGAGTCCGTACGATCCCGCAGGGTCATCGCCGCCGACGCCCAGCGGCGGGCCGAGCTGGCCGAACGGGCCCGCGAGGAGGAGACCCGGGCGCGGGTCGACGCCGAACGGTTGCGCATCGCCCGCGAGGTCCACGACACCGTCGCACACGCCATCGCCATCATCAACGTGCAGGCCAGCGTGACGGCCCACGTGCTCGACAAGCGACCGGCTCAGGCCCGCGACGCGTTACGCGCCATCGAGCAGACCAGCTCACGGGCGCTGCACGAGATGCGTGCCGTGCTCGGGGTCCTGCGTGAGGACGGGCGCGAGCCCAGTCCCGGCCTCGACCAGCTCCACGAGCTTGCCGAGAAGGGCCGTGCGGCCGGTCTCGACATCAGCATCGAGCAGACGTCGGCGACATCGCCGCTACCGAGCGCGGTGAACAGCGCGGCCTACCGCATCGTCCAGGAATCGATCACCAACGTGATCCGCCATGTCGGGCCGACCCGGGTGAGCGTGACGATCGAGGCGGCGTCCGACACGCTCCACATCCGGGTCACCGACGAGGGGGTACGCGACTCCGCGCTCGTCGCGGTGGGTGCGGGCGGTCCACCGTCGAGTGGTCGGGGCATCATCGGGATGCGGGAACGCTGCCAACTGCTCGGCGGGGACCTGCACGCCACCGCCCGTCCCGACGGCGGCTTCGAGGTCATCGCCCGCCTGCCGCTCGCGCCGGTTGCGGCACGCCAGTGACCGACCCGCTCATCAAGGTGCTGCTCGCCGACGACGAGCGGCTGGTCCGTTCCGGCTTCCGGCTACTGCTGGACCTGGAGGACGACATCACCGTGGTCGGCGAGGCCACCAACGGCGCCGAGGCCGTCGAGTTGGCCCGCGTCACCCGGCCCGACGTCATCCTCATGGACATCCGCATGCCGCGACTGGACGGCATCCGTGCCGCGGCGCAGATCGCCGAGATGCCGGGGTTGGAGCAGGTGCGGATTCTCATCCTCACCACCTACGACACCGACGAGAACGTGTTCGAGGCCCTCCAGGCGGGCGCGAGTGGTTTCCTGCTCAAGGATGCCGGCCCCGCCGAGCTGCTGCACGCCATCCGGGTCATCGCCGCCGGGGACGCGCTGCTCGCCCCCCGGGTCACCCGCAGGCTCATCAGCCAGTTCACGGCACGACGTAAGGCCGCGCAGGCGGGCGAGGAGCGGCTCGCGGTACTGACCGACCGCGAACGTGAGGTGCTGACGCTGGTCGCGCAGGGGTTGAGCAACGACGAGATCGGTGCCGCGCTGTTCCTCAGTCCGGCGACCGCGCGTACGCACGTCAGCCGCATCATGGGCAAACTCGGCGCCCGCGATCGTGCGCAGCTGGTGGCGATCGCCTACCAGACCGGGCTGGGCCAGTACACCGAGCAGCACTGAACCCGTAGCGGGTCGGGCCCGAAAGGAACAGGCAAGAGTCCACACCAGAGGGTGCTCTGGCTGCCACCATCTTGCCATGAGCGAGTCTGCCCTCGGTGTCCGGTCCCTGGACCTGGTCGATCCCGCCACCTTCGTCGACAACGACGTGCACGCGTTCTGGCGGGAAGTACGGGCGACGAGGCCGGTCTACTGGCACGAGGCCACGCAGGGCGGTCCCGGGTTCTGGGTGGTGTCCCGGTACGCCGACGTCCAGGCGCTCTACCACGACGCGGCGCTCAGTTCCGAACGCGGCAACGTGCTCGATGTGGTGCTGCGGGGCGACGACTCGGCGGGCGGAAGCATGCTCGCGGTCACCGACGGACCGCAGCACCGGAAGCTGCGCAACCTGATGTTCAGCGCCTTCACCCCACGCGCGCTGGGCGAGGTGGTGGCCAAGGTCCAGATCCGCTCCACCGAACTCGTGGCGCAGGTCGTCGGTGCGGGGCCCGTCGACTTCGCCGCCGAGGTGGCCGACCAGATCCCGATGAACACCATCTGCGACCTGCTGTCGGTGCCGCTCGGCGATCGCAAGGACCTGTTGCAGTGGAACAAGATGGCGCTGTCGTCCGACCGGGCCGACAGCACCGACCTGGACGCGCTCAGCGCTCGCAACGAGATCCTGCTCTACTTCGTCGACCTGGCGCAGGAGCGGCGCGACAAGCCCGGCGACGACGTGATCAGCATGCTCGCCAGCGCCGAGGTGGACGGGGTCGCGCTGACCGTCGAGGAGATCGCGGTCAACTGTTACAGCCTGATCCTCGGCGGCGACGAGACGTCCCGGATCTCGGCGATCTGCGCGGTCCTGGCCCTGATCGAGAACCCCGACCAGTGGGAGGCCCTCCGCACCGGCGCGGTCGACCTCGATTCCGCCGTCGAGGAGGTGCTCCGCTGGGCGACCCCGGGGATGCACGTGGCACGCACCGCGGTGAGCGATCTGGAGATCCACGGGCACCGGGTCCGCCCCGGCGACATCGTCACCCTGTGGAACACCTCGGCGAACAACGACGAGGCGGTCTTCCATCAGCCGCGTCGGTTCACCCTGTCCAGGTCACCCAACAAACACCTCTCCTTCGGTCATGGCCCGCACTACTGCCTCGGCGCCTTCCTCGGCCGCGCCGAACTGCGGGCACTGCTGGCCACCCTGACCACCCAGGTGGCCCGGATGGAACTGTGCGGCAAACCGCGTCCCATCTACTCGAACTTCGTCTCCGGCTACGACACGCTGCCCGTCCGTTTCGAAACCGGCTGATTCACGGCGACACCGGGCGGCAGCCCCTGGGCGACCCGGCTACCCGTGTCCATCCCCGACGGGCGCGACCGCCGCGGCCGGGCGATCCCACCCCCGAGACCGCATTTCGAGAATGTCGAGGTGACCGTGAAAAACGTCTGTGTCATCGGCGCGGGCCCGTCGGGCCTCATCGCGATGAAGGAACTACTGGACGAGGGTCACACCGTGACCTGTTTCGATCACAACGCCGAGATCGGTGGAGTGTTCCGCGCGGACGCCGGCAACGACGAGCCGGCTGCCTACGACTCGACGCTGCTGACCATCTCCAACTACATGATGGCGTTCTCCTGCTTCCCGCCGCCGGAGAAGCAGGAACGGCGGTTCTGGACGGCCGCCGAGTACCGGCAGTACCTCAACGACTTCGCCGACACCTTCGGTCTGCGGCCCCTGCTGCGCCCCCGCACCGACGTGCTGAGCATCGCCAGGAGTGACACCGGCGACGGCTACGTGGTCGAGACCGCCTCCGTGGACGACCCCGCCGCCCGCACCAGCCATCAGTTCGACGCCGTGGTGGTGTCCAGCGGCACGCACCGGGTTCCCAACAAGGTCAGCCTGCCGGGTCAGGAGGACTTCACCGGGGTGATCACCCACTCGGCCTACTACCGCAACGCCGAGCCGTTCCGGGGCAAGCGGGTGCTGTGCATCGGCATCGGCGAGACCGCTGCCGACGTCGTCAACGAGATCGCCCAGGTGGCGGCGAGTTGCACCCTGTCGGTACGCCGCTGGCAGTCGGTCGTCGCACGGTTTCCGGGGAACCGCCCGCATCCGAACGACGCCTACACCTCGGAGATGCTCAACGCGTTGCCGCTGGCGGCCGCCACCGCAGTGCACCGCGTCGGGACGCTGATCGGCAAGCGGTTCGGCAAGAACCCGGTGAGCCGGGCGGTGGCCGAGTGGAACTCGCACAACAAGACCTTCTTCAACCACTTCCTGACCAAGAACGAGGCGTTTATCCACCGGATCGTCGACGGCACGCTGACGGTCAACGCCACCGGCATCGAGCGACTCGGTCCGGACTACGTCCAGTTCAAGGACGGCAGGCGGGTCACGATCGACACGATCATGCTGAACACCGGCTACACCGAGGACTTCACCCTGCTCAAGGACGTGCAGATCACCGACGTGCGCCAGATGTACAAGCACATGATCCACCCGGAGCTCGGCACCGGTGTGGTCTTCATCGGGTGGGCCCGGCCCGCGGCGGGTGGCGTCCCGGCCTGCTCGGAGATGCAGGCCCGCTACTTCGCGCTGCTGTGCAGCGGCAAGCGGACCCTGCCGCCGCCGGCCGAACTCGATCAGCTGATCAAGCGGCAGGCGGCCTACGAGGACGAGTTCTTCACCGGCAACCCCGAGCTGCGTACGCTGGTGCACTACAACCGCTACATGATCGATTTCGCCAAGGTGATCGGTTGCTCGCCGTGGCGACCGGAGGTGTTCCGCGAGCCTCGGCTGGCGTACCACCTCTGGTGCGGTTCGCAGGTGCCCCTCGTCTTCCGCCTGTACGGGCCGCACAGCGACCGGGAGAACGCCAAGCGCCGGATCCTGGAGCTACCGGTCGCCTTCGGCCCCGCGGAGATCATCCTGGCCACCGCGCTCACCGGTGTCACCCGCGCGCTCGGCGCGGTGGGCCTGGTGAAACGCGACGGCGTCTACTGACTCCGGAGCCGGCGGTACACGTCACCGCCGCGCGCCCGCTCCACCCGACAACCACGGTGAGCCGGGGTGCTGCCCACGACCGACGGTCCGGGCAGCACCCCACCCACGCCTACCGTGACCGCGCCATGATCTCGGCCAGCTCGGCCAGGCTCTCGGCCTCGAAGACCGAACGCATCGCGACGCTCACGCCCAACTCCTTACGCATCCGGCTGGCGAGCTTGGCCGCGAGCACCGAATGGCCGCCCAACTCGAAGAAGTTGTCCTGCGGCGTCACCTCGGTGAGGTCCAGCGTCTCGGCCACCAGGCCGCAGAGCAGCACCTCCAGCGAAGGCGCGTCACCGGTGGCGGGCGGGTCGACGGCGCCCGACGGAGCATCCTCCGGCCCGGGTCGCTGCTCGGCCGCAGCCGTCGCCGCCCGCTCGGCGAGTGCCTTGCGGTCGATCTTGCCGTTCAGCAGGGTGGGCAGCCGGTCCAGCACGACCACGGTCGACGGGACCATGTGGTCGGGCAGCGCCGCCCGCACGTGCTCGCGTACCTCCGCCGCCTCCGGACTGCGCTCCCCCGAGGCGGTCACGTAGGCGACGATGTGCTGGGACGAGGCGTCGGCGCCACCGAGCACCGCCACCGCCAACTCCACCGCCGGGTGGCTCTCCAACCGCGCCTCGACCTCGCCGAGCTCGACCCGGAAGCCGCGAACCTTCACCTGGTCGTCGACCCGCCCGGTGAAGTAGAGCTCGCCGTCGGCCGCGCGCCTGCCCCGGTCACCGGAGCGGTACATCCGGCTGCCGGGCGGGCCGTACGGGTTGGCGACGAACCGTGCCGCGGTCAGGCCCGGACGGTGCAGGTACCCCCGTGCGACACCGCTGCCGGCCAGGTAGAGCTCACCCTCGCCACCGTCGCGCAGATCCCGCAGCTGCTCGTCGAGCACGTACACCGCGCTGCCGTCCCAGGGTGACCCGATGCTCACCGCCTCCTGCACACCGTCGACCGGTCCACCGATCGACGTGCCGACGGTCACCTCGGTCGGGCCGTAGCCGTTGAACAGCCGCCGCCCCTGAGACCACTCGGTCGCCAGAGCCCTGGTGCAGACGTCCCCGGTGGAGGTGAGGGTGCCGCCGGACAACAGGCCCGCGCTGTCGGTGATGCTCAACGCCACCGGCGGTAGCGTCGCGTGGTCCACCCGGTAGGTCAACATCGTCTCGCGCAGCGAGTCACCGGGCATCAGGGCGTCCTGCTCGGCCATCACCAGCGTCGCCCCGTGCATGAGGGCCATGGTGAAGTCCCAGAACCAGGCGTCGAAACTGAACGACGCCCACTGCAACACCCGCTCGCCGGGGCGGATGCCGTACACCCGGGCCTGCGTGGAGACCAGGTCCGCCACCCCGGCGTGGGTGAGCGCGACGCCCTTGGGCACGCCCGTCGATCCCGAGGTGTAGATGACGTACATCAGGTTATCGGCGGTCAGCGGTCCCAGCCGTTCGTCCGCGGTGACGTCGTCACCGCGTTCGCCCGCGCACTGCGCCACGCACTCCGCGGAGTCGAGCACCAGCTCCGGCACGCCCAGGTCCAGCGGGGCGACGCTGCCGGTCCGCAACAACAGCACGGCACGGGCGTCGGTGACCATGTGGGTCAACCGCTCGGCCGGGTAGGTGGGATCGAGCGGCAGGTACGCACCGCCCGCCTTCAACACGGCGAGGACCGCCGTGATCAGCGCGTCGGAACGTGGCACCGCGATCGCGACCAGCGAATCCGGCCCCACGCCGGCCGCGATGAGCCGACGGGCCAGTCGATTCGCGCGTGCGTTCAATTCCGGATACCCGACGACGGTTTCCCCGAAAATGACCGCCGGAGCCTCACCGGAGGTCAGCACGCTCGCCTCAAAGAACTCCGAAACAGTGTCCACTCCGCCTCCGACGCAGCTTTCCTGCCAATGTGTATCGACCATAGCCGTGGTCACACCACGCTTTGTCGTACGCTTTCCCGGGTCTTTCAGATTGCTTGCGCTCCGACGGACCGCACGATCGGATCCGGGTGACCGGTCGCGGTCAGGGTCGGATGAGGTCGACGGGGTCACCTCCGCTCACCGTGACCGGGACCTTCTCGACGCCGCCGTGACCGCCCGCCGGGTGTCCACCTGAGGGGTCGACGTTCGGGAGGCGGGCTCGACGAAGAAGCCACGGCCCCAGACGGTACGGATCGCGAGGCCGACGATCTCAAGACGTCGACGGAGCCGCATGACGTGCAGGTCGAGCGCGTTGCTCGACGAGCTGGCACCGGAGCTTTCCAGGATCTCCCGTAGCTCTGTCCGGTAGACCAGCTGGCCGTATCTGTTCAGCAGCGGCGCCAGCATCTCGCACTGCATCAGCGAGAGCGTGACGGATGTGTTGTTGAAGTACAGCATCCCGGCCGGGTCCAGCACCGGCTTCTCGTTGAGGACCGCCCGGGCCGCCAACTGGCGGATCCGGACCTGGAGGTCCTCCCGGCCGATCGGCGGGCGCACCCAGTCCTCGTAGATACTCAGTTGGTCTGGCGGTGCCGCGCCGTGCTCCACGATCAGCAGACAGAGATGCTGCTGCTCGTGGCATTCCGCGCGGATGTCACTCTCCGCAGGCCAACGTACGAACTTAACCAGGTTCTTGACATCGACCATCGCCTGCATCCCCCATAGCCACCATGTCTCGATGGGAATTAAGAAATGCCACCCCTGAGACACTCCTCACAGGTCTCTCTTCTTTCCGTCGAAGCGATCGGCCGGCGCGCCGGCCACCAGCGGGTGTTCCCGCCGGTCGGATGTGGAGGGCGGTAGCGCCGCTGCGACCCGCCCGTCGTGCCGTAGTGACCAGCGCACCAGTGGCCCCGTCGCCGCCGTGGTGAGCACCGCGACGAGCACCAGGACGCTGTAGCCCAACTGGTTGAGGAAGCCGGCTTGGTAGCCGATGCTCAACACGACCAGTTCGGTGACTCCTCGGCAGTTCATGAGCATCCCGAACCGCAGCGCTTCGCCGTTCGGCATCCCGGTCAACCGCGCCGCCCCGCCCGCCCCGATGATCTTGGTGACCAACGCGGCCACCAGCACCCCGATGAACACCAGCCAGGTGACCGGCGTGGTGCCCAGCAGCCCGATCGAGGTCGTCATGCCGACCCCGGCGAAGAACAGCGGCAACAGGATGAGCAGGGTGAAACCCTCCAGTTGCTGGCAGATCCGTTCCACGACCAGGGAGTCGCGCGGCACGGCGACGCCGAAGAGGAAGGCGCCCACCACCGGGTGCAGGTGGATGGACTGGGTGAGCACCGAGTAGCCGATCGCCCCGGCCACCAGCACCACCGTCAACGACGGGGCGGAACCCAGTCGTCGCACCAGCGCCACCAGCAACGGGCGTACGCACAGCGCCGTGACGAGGACCAGCGCGGCCCCGAGCAGCAGGACGCGTACTCCCCCACCGCTCGTGCTCTGCCCGGCCAACAGGAAGGCCAGCACCAGCCAGAGCAGCCCGTCGCCGATGGCTGCCGCCGAGATGGACAGCACACCGACGCTGGTGTGGCGCAGCTTCAGGTCGTCGAGGATGCGGGCCAGCACGGGCAACGCGGTCACCGCCATGGCCAGCCCGACGAACATCATCGTGCCCGTCGGCGAGTCCTGCGAGCCGACGAACAGACCACCGGTGAGGGCGACGATGCCCATCCCCGCCAGCCACGGCAGACCCATGCCGGCGACCACCACCGCGCCGACCACGCCCTTGCGCTCGATCCGGTCGGTACGCAGCTCACAGCCGAGCAGGAAGACGAAGATGACCAGACCCAGCTGAGCGACCTTGTCGAGCCCGTCCATCACCATCGGAGGGAACAGGAACCCGGTCGCCGACGGCCAGACAGCGCCGAGCAGCGACGAGCCGAGCACCAGGCCGCCGACCATCTCGCCGACGACCGACGGCTGACCCAGCCGCCGGGCCAGCGCCGCGATGGCCTGGCAGGTCACCAGGACCACCGCGATCGCGAGCAGGAATCGGGTGAGCGAGTCCCCGTCGGGCGAACCCGCCGTGTCCCACAGCGGCACCGTGCTCACCAGCACGACAAGCCCGAGGGCCGCACCGAGCAGGGTCCGGGTCCGTGTGGACAGGGTGATCACGCTCGCAAGCCGGTTGACCAGGTTCGGCCTGGGTCCGGGCCTACCCAACCGGCCCCCGACCCGGCGTCCCGCAGGCTCTTCGGGCGCATGTCGGTCCAGGTCCGGTCGATGTGGTCGACGACCTGGCGTCGGGCCGCCGGCCCGTACACCACGTGCCAACCGTCGGGGACGGCGATCCCGACCGGCCACAGGGAGTACTGTTCCTCGTCATTACGCAGGGCCAGGAATTCCTGGCTGTCGTCGTCGAACGGATTGGACACGCGGACAACCCCTCAGGATCTCGAATGGTTTCCGGACGGTGACAGGTCAGGGTTGTGGCAGGCCCCAGTCCTCGTGGCCGGTGAGCCGGCGAGGTCGGTGGGCATCCGGCTGTCAGGTCGGCGCGGACGCCGGGTTCTCGATGAACAGTTGACGTGCCTTCGCTCGTTGCAGCTTTCCGCTGGTGGTCTTGGGAATGCTTCGTCTCGGGACGAGGTGCACCTGCGCCACGGGCACGCCGGTCTTCGCGCTGACCGTGCTGCGCACCGCCTGGCGGAGCGCCTCCTGCTGATCGGCGGGTACGTACGACTCGACGATGAGGTGCAGTTCCTCGGAGTCTCCGTCCTCGGGTCGGTGACCGACGGCCACGACCGTGCCGAGTCGGATGCCCGGCACCGACTCGACGGCCTGCTCGAAGTCGGACGGGAAGTAGTTGGACCCGCGGATGATGATCAGATCCTTCGACCGTCCGGTGATGCGGATCTCGCCGTCTCGCAGGTAACCCACGTCGCCGGTCTTCCACCAGCCCGGCTCGGCGATGGACGCGGCGGTCTCCTCCGGCATGTCGAAGTAGCCGACCGTCCGGGCGGGGCTGCGGAACTGGATGTCACCGATCTGGTTGTCGCCCAGTGGGTTGCCGTCACTGTCGACGACCCGGACCTCGGTGTCCACGACGGGTGCGCCACAGGCGACGACGTGCATCGCGCTCGGGTCGCCCGGGTCGACGTCGATCGCCTGGCCGTGCGTGACGGCGGCCGTACGGTCGATGGTGTCGACCTGGACCGGTCCGTTGTCCCGCGCCATGGTGATGGTCAGGGTGGCCTCGGCCATGCCGTAGCAGGGCATGAGCAGGTCCCGTCGCAGGCCCCACCGGGCGAACCGGTCGACGAAACGCTGGACGGTGCCGGGGTGGATGGGCTCCGCTCCGCAGAACGCCATCCGCCAGGACGACAGGTCCACGTTCTCCATGTCACTGTCGCGTACCCGGTCGGCCGCGTAGCCGTAGGCGAAGTTGGGCGCCGCCGAGAAGTTCCCCCTCGTCGCGCTGATGTTGCGCAGCCACTCGACCGGCGAACGCAGGAACTGCGTCGGGGGCATGAGCACGGTGTTGCTTCCGACGAACGTCGGAACCATCAACCCCGACATGAGGCCCATGTCGTGGTACAGCGGCAGCCAGCTCACTCCCGTCTCGTCGATCGACCATCCCGTCGCCTTGACGTTCTGCGTCATGTTCGCGGACAGGTTGGCGTGCGAGATCATCACGCCCTTGGGCCTGCCGGTCGATCCAGACGTGCACTGGATGAACGCCAGTTCGTCCTCGGAAGGCAGCCGGAACTGCCGCAGTGACGCCTCGGCCGACGCCGCACGCTCCAGCAACACGTCACCGTCGACGAACACCGTGTCCACCACGGTCTCCGACGCCTCGACCACGGCACCCTTGGCCACCACCGCCGCCGGCCGCAGATAGGCCACCAGCTCCTTGACCTGACCGTCGAACCCGGCCGCGCGCCCGAAGCTCGTCGGCACCGCGATCGCCGTCGGGGCCGCGCCGAGCAGCTGGCAACCGAAGAACGCCGTCACGAACGTCCAACTCGTCGGCAGACACAGCAGGACCCGATCGCCTCGGCCCACGCCGTAGTCGGCGAGGACCGCCGCGCACCGCATGGCCTCGTCGAGGACCTCGTCGTACCGGCGCGACTCCAACCGACCCGGCTCGGGCACGACCGTCATCTGCTTACCGTCCGACCCACGCTCCGCCTGCGCCACCAGCGCATGCGTCACGGTGGGATGGTTCGGAACACTACCCCTCATCAACCCCGCTCCTCACAACCTAGGACGGCCCTACCCCACAACCCGTGACGAGTCCGGAGGCGATGCTTGTGGCTTGCCGATCCGGTCCCGAACCGCACGGTCAACTCGTCGACCACGTTCCGCACCACGTGGTCTCTCGCGATGTCACTGCTCACCCGACCCGCCGTCTGCGGTGGACCGCCCGTTCCCCTCGGGCTCCTCGGTGCCGTACCGCCGCACCGCCAAGGCGAACGAGGAACCAGCCTCGGAGCACACCCATACCGGCATCGACAGACCGCCGAATGAGGCGACCAGCCCGGCGTCGGACCGGACCAACCCGATCCGCCAGAACAGCAGGCCGTCCGCGACCACCGTCCCGGCCAACGCCTTGAACGCCGCCTCCTTGGCCGAGAACAGCTCGACCGGACTGTGCCGGCCGGCCGGCGCCAGCAGGGTGCGTCGCTCCCGATCGTTGAGAACAAACCTGGCCATGCGCTCGGTGACCGCCGCATCCTCGATGTCGACGCCGACCCCGGCCGCACCGGGGACCACCGTCGCGACCGCCATCCGGTCGGTGTGGGCGATCGACCCCGGGTACCCACGCGGGAAGTCCGGCCTGCCGCCGGTGGCGCGCGGGACGGCCCGCACCGCCGATCCCGCTGCGGCCAGTGCCGCCGCCGCGGCCTGACGACCGGCCTCGGACTGCTCACGCGGCCCGTACGGCGGCGGCACCGGGCACCACCGAATGGACGCCTCCGGCGTGACGGCGGTGGGGGTCCCGAGTACGGCGGTCACCGAGTCACCTCACACGCGCAGCGCCACGACGTGGTCGGCGAGCGAGCTGATCGAGCGCAGCACCTCCGGTTGGATGTCGTCGTCCCACTCGAAGCCGAACGCGTCCTCCATCCGCACCAGCAGGCTGACCAGGGCCGCCGAGGACAGTCCCTGCTGACGCAGCGACACCGTGTCGGATACGTTCCGCACGAAGCTGTCCGGGCCGTGCATCTCGACCAGCAGCTCACGGATGCGCTGCCGGGTCTGGGTTACCTGGTCAGGCATTCGCCTCGACCTCGTCGACGAACTTCGCCACCAACGCCTGGAAACCCGACGCGTCATCCA